>NZ_JAQFUL010000011.1:0-96599 GCF_027716265.1 Bacillus cereus group sp. Bc031 | reverse complement strand
CCTGTTGAATACAGAAATCATCTTCTTGATGCCGCCTAACTTTTTTTAAAATGTCCTTTACAAAGGGTACGGATTATGCCATGGATTCCTTTTTATATATGAGTATTACGCTAAATCAGCTGACACGAGCATATCATTATTTTGAAGGTTTTTAGAACGTAAACTATAAGCAACGACCTTCTTTTTATATTGCTTTACAACATCAACATGCTCTTCATGACTATAAATATAAAATGTAAAATCTTTTTTGCCACGTTTTGCATGAATAATTAAAGGAGTACCCTCATTATGTGGCGGTGCATAATAGCGATCTAAAAATAAACCTTCGTTAAAATCATGAATAATTTTGGATTTTTGTTCGCCTTCTACGTTATTTCCATTGATTGTAACAGTCGCATTCTCTTCTTCAAGTTTTGGATGTGTTTCGTACTTGCTAATAATGGATTCAATAACAGTGTTAGGAAGGCTCGAAACGATAATTTTAAATGCCCCAAATACAACTAACATAACAATAAACCAAGTCGTCATAGTATATCATCCCCTTTATTCTATTTAATAATATAACTCATATGGTAATAGTACATATGGTGAAGTTTTGTATAATTTGTGAAAAATTTTCCTGTTTTTGAACGTTTTTTAACAAATGGAGCTTTGTAAAGAATGAGAGGGAATATTTGGTATGATAAAAGTGTAGAAGCTTTCTATATATTATAAGGGGGTTATGAAATGGGGAAATTAGATGGTAAGGTTGCTTTTGTTACAGGAGCTGCGATGGGGAACGGAGCTGGAATTGCTCATGTATTTGCAGAGCTAGGGGCGAAAGTATTACTTGTTGATATTTCAGAGACAGTTCATGAGACAGCCAAAAATATTGTAAGTAAAGGGTTAGATGCTGCAAGTTATGTAGTCGATGTAGCTGATATGGATGCTGTAAAAGAAGTAGCGAAAGATGCATATGAGAAGTACGGAAAGATTGATGTGTTAGTAAATAACACCGGTGTTATTCGACTTGCAAATTTTTTAGATATGTCAGATGAAATGCGTGATTTTCAATTTCAAGTAAATATTAATGGGGTATGGAATTTTTCTAAAGCGGTATTGCCATATATGGTTGAGAAAAATTACGGAAAGATTGTGAATATGTCTTCTGTAACAGGAACATTGGTTGCTGATGAAGGTGAAACTGCATATGCAACGACGAAAGCAGCAATTTGGGGATTTACAAAAGCGTTAGCACGAGAAGTTGCAAAACATCATATTACCGTAAATGCAATTTGTCCAGGTTACATTATGACACCAATGGCAGAGCAAATAGCAAATGAATCTGATCCAAATGAGCCGAGTAATGTAATCGATGGAATTGCTTCAGGTGTTCCTTTAGGACGTTTAGGGAAAATTGAAGAAGTAGGTCAGTTAGCAGGTTTTTTAGCATCCGATGAATCAAGCTACATAACAGGTACACACATTGTCATTGATGGTGGTAGTACATTGCCAGAAACGGTTTCAGTGGGTGTAAAGTAAAAGGATTATGAATGAGAGTTTTAGTTCTTTGAATGATAACGCTAGAAGAAATCTGAAAGAGATTTCTTCTAGCATTATCATGTTATGTAATATTATTATTAGAAAAATCAATTTTGTTACAAAAAGTTGAAATCGAAGTATTTTAAAAGAAAAAGGTTTATAATAAAAATATAACTAATAACCACATTACTAATTATAAGGAAGTGTAACTATGAGTACTGTAACAATCGTGTATGGTATTATTCTTTCCACAATTATCGTTTTATTTTTCGTTGGGGTTTCACGTTATATTCATAAATGGAAAGAAGGCGTTGCGAAATTAAATCACATTGAAGAAGAACTTAGTGATTTAATGTTACATCATGGTAAGTAAACATTTATTTTTTAACTAAACAATGTAAAGGATATCACAAAACATGCTCTCCTTATGAAGGCATGTTTTTTTGTTATGTGAATGATTAGGCACATTCATACATTTTTTCCATACGATACAGTGTGAAAGTAGAAATGTTCGGAGTGGAAAAGAGGGATAAAATGAGTAGTTCAGGCTATGTTCCAGATAATAAAAATTTAAAGAAAAGCTCAGGAACTCCAAACCTTTTCTTTGATTCGAGAAAAAATGTCTTTTTTAAAAGGGATGAGAAAAACGTTGCATATGAAGTTACGTCCACGCAGTTACCAGCAATGATAGGTGGAGCGTTTGTTGATTTATTTATGACAAAAGGGCACATGCGAGAACCACATTGGCATCCGAATGCATGGGAATTGGATGTTGTTGTATCAGGAGCAGCAGTTACATCTATCTTAAATCCCGAAACGAATCAATTGCAAAATTATCATGTGAAAGCGGGGCAAACTGTATTTATTCCAATGGGATGGTGGCATTGGATCACAGCAGTAACAGAAGAAGTACAATTGCATTTGTTCTTCAATAACGATCAGTTTGAAACAGCAGAAGGGTCAGACATACTTAGATTAACACCGCCAGAAGTATTTCAAGCTGCATATGGTGTAAGTGCAGAAAAATTAGAGAAGGACCTTTCGCCAATTAAGGAATCAGTTGTAATTGGTCCTCCTAACTCAAATCGACTAAAAGGTGTTAAAAAAAGTGACGAATCAAATATAGTCGTTACGTTAAATGGACAAATAACATCATGTGAAATAGAGTAACTCTTTCTTTTTAAGAAGAGTTACTCTGTTTTGTATAATTTTGTAATTCGGTTTGTTATAATTATGATATAGAAGGGAATGTATGAGAGGGGACATATTGTGAACATATTAAAGATTATAGGAATTGTTGCAGGAGTCATTATAGTAGCCGTTATAGCTTTCTTCGTTATTATGAATTACTATTTGTCAAAAGAAGATCCTGATTACGTATTAAAGTACATAAAAGAACATAAAGAAGATGAAACATGTTCATTACTTATTAAAAGAAATGGAGAAGTATTAACTTCTATAAATGAAAATAAAAAATTGCCATTAGCAAGTATGGCAAAAATCGTAATAGCAGTTGAATTTGCTAAGCAAGTGTCAGAAGGAAAAATAAGTCGTGATGAACAAATTTCATTGCACGAGCTAGAAAAATATTACGTTAAAGATACTGATGGTGGAGCACATCCTAACTGGTTAGAAGATGCCAAAGCGAGAGAATTAGTGAAAAATGGACAAATCGCTTTAGAAGAAGTCGCTAAAGGAATGATTCATTATAGTTCTAATGCAAATACAACATATTTGTTAGAAAAGCTTGGAATAGAAAGAGTAAATGAAAGTATAAAAGAGTTAGAGCTTACTAGTCATGATAAGTTCACTTCTTATACCGCTGCACTATATATGAGAGGATACGTAGAAAAAGAACTTCATATGCCAGAAAATCAGTCATTAAAAACGTTACGTGACATGTCAAAAGATGAATATAATAAACATGTGTTACAAATACAGGAATGGATGAAAGATGAGAAAGAATGGAAAAAGCGGGATATTCCATTAAAAGTAGATATGGAATTTCAGCGAATTTGGTCAGATCGATTAGTGGGTGCGAACGCTAAAGATTATATGAGTATAATGGAAAAGATAAATAGTAGAAATTATTTTCCAAAATCAATGCAAGAAGAGATCGAGAACATTTTTAAAGGAACAGTTAAAAATAGTAAGTTCGAATATGCTGGTCAAAAAGGTGGTTCTACCGCATTCGTATTGACAAAAAGCTTGTATACTACAGATAAGAAAGGGAATAAAGTAGAAGCTGTCATTATGTTTAACGGTATAGAAGATCAAATTGCATATCAAAAGTTGAGAAATAATGTAGACTATTTTATTCGAGATATTATAACAAGTGAGGAGTTTAGAAATAAATTATAATAGAATAATTTTATTATGTAAACAAGATGCTGTTAAAGGTAGGTGTTGAGATGAGGTTGAAGGAGTATATGCTTGCAACGTTTCCAAATTTAGAACTTAGACCACCTCTATTTTATACTGGGGATATGGGTATTCGCTTTAAATTAGGTGTGAACTATGATTGCACTAATATTTATGAAAACTGCCCATATTTAGAAGGCGTTTATAATAGAGCCATTACTTTATTTCAGTTTTTACATTCCAAAACAGATGATATGTATATTGTAGTGGATGTAAATGACTATGCAGACGGTGAAACTTTCAAACACAAATTGAATATCTTTTCTAGGTATGTAAAAGAGAAGTCTGATTTGTTTAAGTTACAGAAAAATACAATCCCTTATGTTTTTCCAGAAGATGATGAAGATGGATTGTATAAAACACATAGATTTACTTTGAAATGTAAAGTTTCAGACTTGAAATACATTCCTATGCTAAAAGCAATTTGTAATCAAGATATGGGAATCAAACCGAGTATTTTTCATAGGGTGTATTTCATAAATGTTAACAAGAATACTATATTTCACATTTATGATGATAGAGGTTGTGATGTATTAGCTACCTCTCCTAATACAATTAGGGATATGTATCATACATATAATGATTGGATATTAGATTACGATCGAAATAAAATCGATAAAGTATTTAATTGAATGTAGTCTATTTTAAATGAGGGAAACACCATATGGGGTGTTTCCCTTTTATTAATATGAAAATCAACATTTAAAATTGACAGCACTTATTATAAAGGTAAAGGGATTTGATGATAATGTATTGAATTTGGGTAGAAACGGAAAAAGGAGATGAATAAATGACAACAATATATTTCGTTCGCCATGCCCATTCTACCTATACAAAAGAAGAACGGGAGCGACCTTTATCTGAAAAAGGACAATTGGATGCAGAGAATGTAACACACTTATTAAAAGATAGACATATTGATGTAGTGATTTCTAGCCCGTACAAAAGAGCAATTCAAACTGTACAAGGAATTGCGAATACATATGATGTATCGATACAAATAGAAGAAGATTTACGAGAAAGGTTATTAAGTTCAGAGTCAGTAACAGATTTTAATGATGCAGTCCAAAAGGTGTGGGAAGATTGGGATTTTGCACACGAAGGCGGAGAATCGAATGATGTAGCGCAAAGGCGTGCTGTAATATGTATGCAAAATATATTAAAAAAATATAAAGATAAGAATATTGTAATAGGAACTCATGGGAATATTATGGTATTACTCATGAATTATTTTGATTCAAAATATGATTTTCGATTTTGGAAAACAATTCGTATGCCCGATATATTTAAGTTGAATTTTCATAATGAAGATTTAGTTTCTGCCGAAAGGATAGAGAATACGGGTCATCAGATAAATAATTTGTAAAAGTTTATCAAAAAAAGAGGAAAGAGAGATGTTATTGTAGAAGTATGACTTTGTAACATAAAAAATATATGTTAAAGGAGGCTGTTTACATGTTTGAGAAAGAGAAAGAAGGGCTTATTGAAGTTCACAACGTATATGAAATTGCACCAGCAGATGGAACAATTATAGGTATGGCAACGGAAGAAGAAATGGAAATTGCTGCTGAGCTAGAGCTGCAGTACTATGCCCATTCTCGTTTGTTAGAAACAAATATTCAGTTAGACGGTTCCTCCTACAAAGAGTTACTTCAGGAGTTCCAGGAGTACGAAAGAAAATCAATGAGCTTTTGGCGAGCAATACATAAGCGTTTAGCTGTGCCATGGGCATGGGTATTACGTATTGACGTTGCGAATGGTCCTATATATGTAAGTAATGGGAATGCGTATTACGAAGAAATCGATGATGAAGAAGATTATGAATAGATAAGTAAGGAAGCAACTTTAGTTGCTTCCTTTTTTTATTCGTACAGATTGAACAGCCTCAATAATAATATCTGGTCGATCATTTTCTATTCCGTGACCAGCATGTTCAGCAAGTATATATTGGCTGTTTATTGAGAGTTGTAATTGTTCATGAATCAGTTCTTGCCACATTGCTTCAAGTTGTGTCGCTTCCTCTTTTTGCATGCCGCCCTCAGTCAACTGAGTAATAGAATATTGAGGGTCTCTACCGATAACGATTAAAGGTACTTCTAATGTTTTATAGAGTTCTTTTATTGAGCGAGCACAATTTTTCCACGTAGATAGTTCAGAAGCTGTCGCTTTATATAATGTAGGAGAGGTAGAAAATTCAATGTACTGTCTTGATTGATTAGCGAGTATTGGCTTTAGTTCATTAGAAAGCATGTCTACATCCATTTTAGAGTATGTATTATATTTTTGAAGCCACATATCATCCGAATCAGTCTGATCAGAAATTGGTAAATGAAGTTCATCTAATCGGTGTAAGTTCATGGATGTAGAATCAACTAAAATAAGTGCTTGCAACTTATCTTCATGTAACATCGCAAAATGTTGTGCACATAAACCTCCATAGGAATGACCGATTAGAATGATTGGCTCGTGAATATCCAATTTTTGTAGCAACAAATGAAGTTCTTTTGTTACTTGTAACGTAGTACGTGAATAATTCCCTAGTTCACTTTTTCCGTAACCTGGGCGATGGTAGGAAACGACTGTAAAGTGCTGTGAAAGCTTTTCTATAATAGGAAGCCAATCATAAAATGAGCAACCCATTCCGGTTTGAATGACTACAGTTTGTTTACTACTTCCTTTCATATATACTTCTATAGTTTGCCCCAATACCTCTACAAATTTATAAATAGTAAACCCTCCTAACTAAGATTGAAGTAATTTTTGACAAGCGAAAACAATACACCAGACACCTATACCGAATAGGACAGATGTACTAAGTGCAAATGAGTTTTTTAAACCGATATAAACGATAAATAATAGTAGTGCGGATGCAGGAAATCCATATAATACACCTAAAGCAAATTGACTTAATTCTTGTTTGTTCCCGCCTTCGAAAGAAATCCAAAACAGGCTCAGTAAACTAACGAGAGGAAGGGCAGCGATAAACCCGCCAATCGTACTATAATGTTTAGCGACTTCAGTAATAACACCGATAATAAGTGCCGAAACGATTACTTTAACGAGGAAATGCATACTTTGCCTCCTTCGCTAATAATGAAAAAGCTTTTTCAATTAATTGTTGTTCTTCTTTCGATAACTGCGATTCTAATATTTTTATCTTTTCTTTATCTAGTAAAGTATGCTTTTCTAATACTTCAATGCCTTCTTTCGTTAAAGTAAGGTTCACAACTCTTTCATCTTGTTTGTTTCTTTCTTTCATGATATAGCCTTTTTGAATAAGGCGCTTTACGTGTTCAGAAGCTGTGTTATGAGAGAGAGTAAGCTCAGTAGCGACTTTTCCAATTGTTATTTCTTTCTCACGAGAAACGATTTGTAAAATACGAATAGCTTGGTGAGAAAGATTGTCTTCATATTCATATCGTAAGTGATAATAAATGTTCTCCCAATGCTGATTGATGTCTTTCATAATAATAAATCCTCCTGTTTTTATATCGTATATTAAGATATATTCGTTAGTGTAGAAATAAAATCCTTTTATTTGGATAAAAAATGTTGAAAAAGTTTATTTTTATTGAAATATAAGGTAATCTATGTGTAAAGGTATACATTTAGCAAGAGAGAGGATGATAGCTGTGAATACATTCAAATGGATGAGTCATGAACAGATGTATGTAGATGAAATACATGTTGAAAAATGTGGTCCTCTTTCAGTCGGCGTATATGGGGGAAATCAAGAGAGTGATGCATATGAACGAGGAGATGCGGTGCTTGCTTGGTGGGATCCTGAATTACAATTTGAATTTGTTATGATTTTTGATACACATCACAAAACAAAAAATATAGATTATATAGTAGAAGCAATTTCGGAAAGAAAAGAGAAACTAAAAGAGTTATTTTCCTACCCGATACATTTAGCTTTTCATCATACACATATGTATTTGTTAGCTTTATTTACAGATGAGCTGTTTATTGAAAAATGTGATCAAGATGATGAGGAACTCGCATGTTTAATATGTTTGCGAAAAGGCGAATTTTTATATTGGTTATCAGTTGGTAATTGTTTCGCATATTTATTCCATTCTGAGAAAACGAAGAATGGGAAAGGGCGATTAAATAAACGGAAGAATTACGAATATATTGGTAGGAAAAATATTTTTGCAGCAAATACACCTTGCTTTACGTCAGGTGTAAGAGGATTAGAAAAAGGAATGAATCACATCGTAATGGCAACGGACGGTATTTTAGAGTGTGATAAACGAAGATTTGATGATGACCAATCTTTAATAGAAATATTACACGACGGAAGTTGCTTACAGATTGAGCCAGTATTAACAAATGTATTGCAGTGGAAAGGTAGAGATTGTGCCACAATTATTGGATGGTCCATTGACACTGAAAATAAACGATGTGCTAATTAATATAAAAGGAGTTCAAGGTTTTTATTCTTGAACTCCTTTTTGTTAAGCAATATGGATGTGATACGTTTTTAACCATTCATTTACTTGTAGCATGTATTCCATAGCGCTTCTTGCTTCGAAATTGTTAATTTCTTTATTACTCTGATCGGCAATAGCAAGTAATGTGGAATGATTAATAAGTGAGAAAATAGGATTGTTTTTATTACTGCACATGTCGAGTGATAAATGACGAATTGTTTGTAAATAATGTGGGTCTTGTGAAGTTGGATACGCACTTTTTCTTCTATTGCGTACATCGTCAGGTAAAGCAGGTTTCAGTGCTCTACGTAAAATGCCTTTTTCAATATTATCAATGCTTTTTATGTTGAAAGGAACGTTCCATAAATATTCAACTAATCGATAATCGCAAAACGGTACACGAACTTCAAATCCTACAGCCATACTCATACGGTCTTTACGGTCAAGTAAGAACGGAAGAAATCTCGTTAAAAATAAATAAAACATTTGACGTTGTTTCGCGGATTTTTTACTTTCACCTTCAAGAGTAGGTACTTCAAGTATCGCTTCTTGGAATCGTGTATCAATATAGTTTTCTAGATTACATTGGTTACTTACTTCATGTAGTAGAAGAGGAGATGTATTTTTCCAATTTGTTAGCCAAGGAAATTTATCTACATATAGTAATTCTTCTTGATGAAACCAAGGATATCCACCGAATACTTCATCAGCAGATTCTCCGGATAAAGCTACGGTCGCATCTTTTTTCATTTCGCAAAATAGTAAATATAGTGAAGTTTCCATTTCACCAGCACTCGGTAAATCTTTTGCACGGAGGGGAACGAATAAGTGATTAGCTAATTCTTCAGCATTCACAATAATATCATGATGAGATGTCCCTACATGTTCAGAAACGCGTTTTACCCAAGGAGCGTCTAAACCAGTGCGAGCAAATGTCAGCTCGAAATCTTTTGCGCTATTTACAAAGTCAACGGAATACGTATGAAGTGTTTTATTTTCAGCAGCAAATTCTTTTCCTGCTAGTGCAGTAATACCGCTAGAATCTAATCCTCCTGATAACATGCAAACGAGAGGAACATCGGCAATTAATTGTCTTTTTACTGTATCTTGTAAAATAGATAAAATATGTGATGATGTATCTTCTATAGAATCTGTATGGACCTTACTTTCTAAATTCCAATACTTCGTAACTACTTTTTTATCACGTGTAAACGTTATAGAATGTCCAGCACGCACTTCTTGAATATGTTTAAAGACGCCACATCCTGGAGTTCGAAATAACCCTAATCCAAATATTTCATTTATGCCATCCGTATCAATTTCAGCAGGGACAGATGGATGAGCTAATAATGCTTTAATTTCAGATCCGAAAATAATACTGTCATTTCTTTCTATATAAAAGAGTGGTTTTACGCCTAAATGATCACGTGCTAAAAACAGTTGTTGCTTCTGATCATCCCATAAGGCGAAAGCGAAAATGCCGTTTAAATGTTGTACGCAGTCTTCTTTCCATTCTAAATAAGCATGTAGTAACACTTCTGTATCTGAATGCGTTTCAAATGTATGACCACATTTCCTAAGTTGTTCTCTCAGCTCACGGAAATTATAAATTTCTCCATTATAAGTAAGAGCATACGTATAATCACCAGCACGAAATGTCTTCGGTTGTGTTCCGCCTTCTGGATCAATTACAATTAAACGCCGGTGTGCAAAGGCCGCGCGAGGTGAAAACCAAAATCCTTCAGCATCCGGACCACGATGCTGAATACGATTTGCCATCTTTTTTAAAATAACATGTTCATTAGAAAGATCCTTAGTCCAATTTACCCAACCTGTAATTCCACACATACACATCTCATCTCCTAATTTTAAATAGTAGGTTAACGAAATAAAATGTACACCAAGTTAAAGAATGACTATATAAATAGTGTACTACATGAATCAAATTGCAGACTTGAGAAAATTTTCTTTGAACGCATAGTTACGTGAGACAATGGCTAAGGGAAAGTATTCCATTACATATAAAAAATAATAAAAATATGAGAGAAAATATTTTTTTAGACGTTATATAGGGTGTAAAAGCTTTTACAAAAAAATAAGGGGAATCGCTACATGAAATCAAATGAGAAAAATTATATAAAAAGATTACAGCGACAAAAAGAAGATGCGCTAGAATTTGTTGTCGATACATACTTACCGCTCATAAAAGGAATAACCCACAAAGTTCTTCTTCCAGTTCAAAATGATGGACTCATAGAGGAATGTGTAAACGATATATTTCTTTCCATATGGAATAACGCAAATAAATTTCATGGAGAACCAAATGATTTTAAAAAATGGATTGCGGCAATTGCGAAATTTAAGGCGATTGATTATTACCGGAAGGCAACTAAAAAAGTAGAGATTATTTCGGATGAGTTTCATATGAGTACGGAAAAGTCAGCAGAAGATGAATTAATCGTTATGGAAGATAGGGAAGAGTTATTGAAGCTTATTAATCAATTAGAACCGTTAGATCAAAAGGTGTTCATTATGAAATATCTTCTTGGTATGAAGACAGAAGAAATAGGAGACAAGTTAGGGTTAACTCGGGCAGCGATAGATAATCGTGTGTATCGTGGAAAAAAGAAACTACAACAAAATGCTACGAAAATTAGTTTTGGAGGTAGTGTCATATGAAAGACATTTATGAACTATTAAATGATATTGATATAGATGAGAAAGAACTTGAGGAAATTGAGGCTTCTGAAATTGAAAAAGAAAAAGTAAAGCGCAATGTAAAACAATCGATGCGTACGAAGAAAAAGATGAAAAGTTGGAAAAAAGGCGTTGCTGCTGCATCTATTTTAGTCGGCGTATCGGTTGCCATGCTTGGCATCGGATTTCCGACATACGCTGGAGGATTACCAATAGTAGGTGACATATTCCGATTTTTAGATAATGGTAGAACAGGGTTATATGAAAATTATAAAGAGTTTTCGACTGAATTGAATATGACGAGGGAGAGTAATGGGGTTAAGGTTACCATTAATGATGCTGTGTTCGACGGTAGAACAATTACAATCACATATTCTATTGAGAGTGATAAAGATTTAGGAGAGAAGCCAAATATATTTGGATATCCGCAGGTGATGGGGTTTAATGGAGGGGGAGGAAGCTCTAAAGTAACAAAAGTTGGAGAGAAAAAGTACGTAGGTATGACTACAATGAGTGGTAATAGTAGTAAAAGGTTAGATGTTGCAAATGTTTGGTGGAATATGGAAGAGATTAAGTTGGATTATAAAGGTAATTCAATTAAGGGGAATTGGAACTTCGCACTTAGTTTAAAAGCAATGGAGGGTAAAGAAGTAAAGGTTAATGGGGTTTCTGAAAATGAATTAATAAAAGTAAATATAGACAAAATGGAAGTAACTCCGATGTCATTTATCGTTTTTTTCAATCAGGAAGAATCTAAAGTATTAAGAAGTATATGGGATAGCGCTGATGTAGAATTAGAAATAAAAGATGATTTAGGAAATAAATATGCTGGTGAAGGAAATGGCGGAACTAGTACAGTAGCAGAACCGCACAAAAGTAGTTGGAGTTCCACATTCCAAAAGTTAAATAAAAATGCAACAAAGCTTATCGTTACACCTCGTGTACACTTGCGAGTGCATACATCTGAAAATCATGGTGGAGTAGAGTATGTGAATGGAATCGAGAAGAAGATTGAAGTACCAAAAAAAGAAGCGAAGAGCAAAGATATTGTTCTAGATGATATCGTAATTGATTTAAAGAAATAGAAGAGAGACTGCCTAAAACTATTAGGCAGTCTTTTTTTCGTTAAGAACTAGTGACAAGTAGTGCATGCGGATGCTGCGTTTTATATTCCTCTTTCCAAGGAATATTTAGTTGTTCCCACGATTCGCCGCTATCATTGGATTGAAACACGCCATTGTTATTTAAAGTGTAAAATGTATGTGGTTCGGCTTCGTTTGTCGCAAACATCGAAATGACTGTACCGATTGCAGATGGTAGTCCTTGCTGTACTTGCTGGAACGGAGTGTCTTTCGTTTTACGATAAATATAAGATTCATAAGGAATACGGTGATGAGCGAGATCTGCACTCGGTGCGGCAGAAACGAGAATTGTATTACAATCAGCTGGATCGATAGCCATGCTATATAAGTAATGATGCTCAAGTCCGTCACTACATGAAATCCAGCTGTTTCCACTGTTATAACTTTCAAGGTATGCACGATCAGGTCCGCCCATAAATCCGTCACCACATGATGCATAAAGACGATTTGGGGCTTCAGGGTGCATAAGTAATTGATGAGCATCGATAGGAGCACCGAATTTTTTATCAATCCATGTATGGCCTTTATCGTTACTTTGAATAACAGCACCAGCTTCAATTGAAACGTGGATTGTATTTGGATTGTTTGGATCAACTGTAATCCAGCGTACGTGATGAGTAAAAGGTCTAGGCGGGAAAGCCCACGTATAAGAAGATAATAATGATTTCATATTTTTCAGTTCCGTCCATGTTTCACCACCATTTTCTGAACGGAATAAAGCACTCGGTTCTGTGCCGACATAAACGACGCCATATCCGTTAACTTGTTCATTCGGGCTTATCGTAATGGAAGTGATCGAAGAATGTAAAATACCATCTTCTTTTGGAAAATCAAAGTAACGATAAGAATCTCCAATTGGTCTCCATGAATCTCCGCTATCGTCACTTAACCAGAGACCTCGTCCAAAAGTGCCGCAATATACACGATTTTTTTGAAATGGATCAACAGCGATACAGGTAGGTTGCATATTTTGTAAGTGATACGCCGCTTCATAGTTACCATATCGTTCTTTCACTACAACAAGTTCACGTTCCATACAGAGAAATAAACGTTTCATTTTCGTAACCTCCTTAAAAATTCTTTCATTAGTAAACAATATGAAGCTGAAAAAGAAGTAGTCTTATTTTTTGTTGAGAAAAAGGACTTGTTTGAAATGTAGCGAAGTGTTTATACAGAGGAAGCGGGATAAAGATGGGGAGTTTGTTTCATACTAATGTACAGATATTATCCTTAAAGGAGCATTAGTATGGGGCATTCACATAATCATGGTAATTCTAATAATAAGAAAGCGTTATTACTTGCATTTTTACTAACAACAAGTTTTATGATTGCTGAAGTTATTGGGGGATTTGTAACAAATAGCTTAGCACTACTATCTGACGCGGGGCATATGCTAAGTGATGCAGTATCTTTAGCTTTAAGTTTACTTGCGTTTAAACTCGGAGAAAAAACAGCAACAACTGCGAAAACATATGGATATAAGCGAGTCGAGATGTTAGCGGCATTATGTAACGGTGTCGTCCTTATTGTCATTTCAATATACATTTTTATTGAAGCAATTCGCCGTTTTAAAGAGCCAGTTGAGATTGCTAGTAATGGGATGCTTATTATTGCTGTACTTGGTCTGCTTATTAATATTTTATCAGCTGGGATATTAGTGAGAGGCGGAGATGTGAAGGGTAATTTAAATTTAAGAAGTGCTTTCTTACACGTATTAGGCGATTTATTAGGATCAGTCGGAGCGATAATTGCTGCGTTACTTATTAAATTTTTCGGATGGACTGCTGCAGATGCGATTGCTAGTATTCTTGTGTCTATTTTAGTCATTATTAGTGGATGGCGTGTAACACGTGATACGGTCCATATATTAATGGAAGGCGCACCGCAGAACATAAATGTTGAAGAGGTAAAAAGTACATTGTTAAATATTACGATTGTAAAAGAAGTTCATGATTTGCACATATGGTCTGTCACATCGGATTTTCAAGTATTAACTTGCCACTTGATTATTCAAGGAAATGAAACACAAAGTGTATTAAAAGAGGCTACGGAAGTATTAAAAGAGAAGTTTCATGTAGAACATGTCACCATTCAAGTAGAAATAGATGGTGAATTTCATCATAGTGAGACAACTTGCAAAGTATGAAAGAAAAAGGATAAGAAAAAGTGTCATAACATTTTTCGCACGGCATACATATATATAATGTGGCCACAAATACTTTGTAAGGTAAATATTTCATGAAATTACTTTACTTATAAAGAGTCATCTTTTATAATCAAAAGTGGTAATTGATAAAGGTTATCATTTTCAATGATCGTAGAAAGGAGTTTTTTAAAAGATGAGTAGTCAACTCCGTTTTGCTGTTGAAAATCGTAAGAGGCATTTAATTGATGAGTTAATTGGAGCAGGTGTGTTTAAAATTCGTGACCGACAATTATACGAGCTGTCTTTAGAGGAATTGGAAAAAGAATACGAAGATATGGAAGATTATGCAGATATTCAGGCATAGATATATATATTAGTAAAAAGAGAGCTGGTTACGATTTTGTGTAGCCAGCTCTCTTTTTATTTTGTAGAAATTATTTTTTGTATTTCTTTCATTGGACGGAGCCAGTTTTGAGTCATCATTTGTTCCATTTGTTTTTCATCCTGCTTCTGTAATGCTTGAATGATAGAGTGGTGTTCTTCAATAGATTGACTTGCTGGAACAAAGTTTTGGAAAAACAAATATTCAAGGCGTAAGACGTGAAGTTGCATATTTTCTAGAAAGGGTTCAATATATTGATTTTTAGCAATAGAAGAAATGGTATTGTGAAATTGTATATCTAGTTGTAAAGCTTGTTTTGTGTTTTCTTTCTCTATAGAGTACTGAAAGTCATCATTTATTTTAGAAAGTAGCTTCAGATCAGCGTCTGTAATGTTTTGAAGTGCTTGTTTTCCTATAATAGAGTGAAGACCAGCCATCGTTTCATAAATGATCGGAATGTCGTCTAACTGAATAGGAGCAATTTTTGTTTTTTGTCCAGGTACCATTTCCACTAATCCAGAAAGCTCTAATATTTGAAGCGCTTCTCTTACAGGTGTTCTGCTTACTCCTAGTGCTTCAGCCAGTTCCCCATCATTAATTTTTTCATTGGGCTTCAGTACACCTTCAATAATCCAATCTTGTAGTTGATTTAAAACGAGTGATTTTGCTGAAACTCTTCCTAGTTTTTTATTATTTTGAGGGATAGGCATAGTGAATTCAATCCTTTCATTGTATATTTTCCTTTTTCTGATGAACAAGCTTTAATTCGGGTTTCCCTTCATCCGGTTTTTGGCTTAAGATAAGCACCATTACAATGACACAAAGGGCCCCTAATAACTGAAAAGATTGAAATGGTACATGTAATATAAGTACAGAAGAAATAATAGCTGCGAGTGGTTCTGTACAACCGAATAATGTCGTTTCTTTCGGGGTTAAGTATCGTATGCTGTCTAAGTATAAATAAAAGGCAATAAGTGTTCCGAAAATGATGACAAATGTGATGAGCGGTAAGGTATTTAGTTTTACATATTTCATCGTTGACAATAAAATGAATTCTTTCGTAGTAATAAAGTGTACAATCGTTACACCAATACCCCCAATAATCATGCCCCATCCAACGATAACAGAGGAAGACCATCTATCTAGTAATCCCTTTGAATATAAACTATAAAAAGCGAGAGATAATCCAGATAAAATCCCCCAAATAATAGCTGGTGTAGAAACAGCTAAGTTATGCACAGACCCGTTTGTTAGTAAGAGGAAAGTACCTACTAATGAAAGGGTAATTGAAATAAAATCAATTTTTGATGGACGAACGTTCCATTTGAAAAGTAAGTATACAGTAATAAATATAGGAGCTAAATATTGCAATAATGTTGCAACGGCAGCATTTCCTTCTTTAATAGAAGCGAAGTACGTGTATTGTACAGCAAGCATACCGAATAGGCCAAACAATATCATTTTAGTAGCATCAGATCTTTGTTTCCATATGCTGAATATTTCTTTTTTTCTCGTTCCGAATGATGAAATAATGAGTAAGATAACGCCCGATATAAGCAATCGAATTGTAACTAACCATTCAGTAGAAATATTGTCATATTGAAAAAGTTGTTGTGCAGCTGTTCCGGACAAGCCCCATAAACAAGCACCGATGACAACCATAATGATTCCTTTTAAACGATTTGGATCCATCATGTATAGAGTCCTCCTTTCAGGAAATATATTATATACAATATGCAATATATCACGAAATGAATAAAAAATAAACTGAAATTTCTGTGTTGTATGGTGGAGAATTGAATAGTTCTAGTTATATTTACGATACAAGCGAGCAGGTTAAATAAAGTGAGAGAAAATTATAAAATTAAATCATAATCAAGCGGATAAAAAAATAAAGATAAGAGTAATTTGGTTTGTTAAAAATATGTGTAGAAGGAGATACGCGATGAACTGGGTTACTCATAAACCAACATTTGAATTTGATAATTTTAGTCCATTTATTCGTGCGAATACTGCGTGGCTTGGGCATTTGGAGTTCGCATACGATTTAGTAAGATTTGAAAAACCAGAAATATTAGTTGAGCTAGGTACACATCTAGGCGCTTCTTTTTTCAGTTTTTGTCAAGGGGTAAAGGATGGGGGATTATCTACAAAATGTTATGCTGTAGATACTTGGACTGGAGACGGGCATACAGGTCCATATGGAGAAGGTGTTTTCCAAATCGTAGATAAAGTGGTGAAAATGAGCTATCCCAATATAGGTAATTTAATTCGATCTACTTTTGATGAGGCTGTTGATCAATTTCAAGATGGAACGATAAACTTGTTGCATATTGATGGCTATCATACGTATGAAGCAGTTTCTCATGATTATAAAACATGGTTACCGAAACTTGCGAATAACGGTATTGTGTTATTTCATGATATTGAGGTGAAAGATCGAAACTTCGGCGTGTATAAGTTTTGGGATGAAGTCACAGCAAAGCACCCTCATTTTCAGTTCCAGCATTCATATGGACTCGGCGTATTATTTCCGAAAGGTTGTAGCGATAAGTTTGTGGAAATACTTAAAAATAAAGAAGAAATACAAAATATGTATAAATAAAAGTGGAGCATGCATCATTTGAATGATGCGTGCTTTTTTGTGTGGGGAATAATGATATTCCTTTAAACGGTGAGGATAATAGTAAAAAGTTTTATGTTGGCAAATATTAAAAAAGTTACTCTTTGATTGTTAAATATAAAAAATGTGACATTTTTTATATTTTCCATTGCGAAAAGTAGCATCTACTTTTAGAATAGAAAAGGTGTCCAATATATTATACTGGAAAAATAAATCGAAATAATATGAAAATTTTGTTTTGTCTTCGCTAATTGTATATTACATACATGTAAGACGACACACGTCATGTTATCGACTTGTAAGGAGAGAAAAAAATGAAAAGTGTAAGATTACCATCGATGCTAGAAATCATAGTTCTTTTATTATTATTTCTTGCTGTTGTCTTTTCCTTCCAAACGATTTTTGATCTCCCAATTCAATTAGCGCTATTTATTTCATGGTTTTTAGTAATTGCGCTTGGATTAAGATTAGGATTTCGTTATCAAGAATTGCAAGATGCAATTACGAAAGGGATTTCTAACGGATTAGAAGCAATACTCATTTTAGTTGCAGTAGGTGCTTTAATTGGAACATGGATTGCTGGTGGGATAGTACCAACATTAATTTATTATGGATTAGAATTTATTCACCCTAGTATATTCCTATTAGCAACATTAATTATTTGTTCGATCACTTCTATCGCAACAGGAACATCTTGGGGAACGGTAGGAACAGCAGGTATTGCTATGATGGCGATTGGTGAAGGTCTTGGGTTACCATTACCACTTGTTGCTGGTGCAGTTCTTTCAGGTGCTTATTTCGGGGATAAATTATCGCCACTTTCTGATAGTACAGTACTTGCAGCATCTATGGCAAAAGTAGATGTTATTGCACACGTACGAGCTATGCTTGTATTAGACGTTCCAGCGTATATTATTACTAGCATTATGTTTACTGTAGCTGGTTGGATGTATGGCGGAGATAACGTAGATTTAAATCGAGTAGAATTTTTAAAGGAATCATTATTAAAACACTTTGATATTAAAATATGGATGTTAGTTCCGGCGATTATTGTCATTGTCCTATTAGCAATGAAGAAGCCTTCTATGCCTACAATTGCAATGGGAGCTTTACTTGGCGCAATTTGGGCAACTGTTTTCCAAGGAATGCACTTTGGAGACGCAATTGGAACAGCGTATAACGGATTCTCAATTCAATCAGGCGTTGAGTTTGTCGATAAGTTATTAAACCGTGGCGGAATTAACGGTATGCTCGGTTCAGTAGCCGTAATTATTTTCGGTTTAGGGTTTGGTGGATTACTTGAAAAATTAGGTGTTTTAAAAGTAATCGTATCAAAATTCGAAAAGAAATTAAATTCTGCTGGTAATGTAACATTATCTACATTAATCGTTGCATTTTTAGCGAACATATTTGGATGTGCGATGTACGTATCACTTATTTTAACACCGAAAATTATGCAAGAAAGTTATGATAAACTAAAAATCGACCGCCGCGTATTAGCGCGTAACTCAGAAGTAGGTGGAACATTAACTTCAGGTATGGTTCCATGGTCGGATAACGGTATTTTTATGGCTGGTATTTTAGGTGTTGCGACGATATCATACATTCCATTTATGTGGTTAAGCTTCGTATCGTTAATTTTAGCAGTTATTTACGGATATACAGGCAAGTTCATTTGGTATGTAGATGATGCTGAAAAAGGAAAAGAAGCGTCATAAATAAAAAATCACCTTCTACGTGTTGTAGAAGGTGATTTTTTATTATGAAAACATACTTTTTCATATTGAATTCCTCCAGTATTGTTATAGTAGGTTACAAAGGAAAGAATACAACCTAAACTTAAGTTTAGGTCAAGAGGAGTTTTTAAAATAAATATAAAATATCTATTTATATGAGTGAGAATTCTTATCATTTAAAGGGAAGTCTGTTATTATAAGAAATGTAGGTATTATATTTTCAAGGGGATGAAAACATGGAGTACAGAATTGAAAGAGATACATTAGGAGAAATTAAAGTTCCAGCTGATAAATTATGGGCAGCACAAACACAACGTAGTAAAGAAAACTTCCCGATTGGAACAGAGCAAATGCCGCTTGAAATTGTAAAAGCATTTGCCATTTTAAAGAAGAGTGCAGCACTTACTAATAAAAAATTAGGAAAGCTATCAGAAGAAAAAGCAGAAGCAATTGTGACAGCAGCTGACGAAGTGATAGCAGGGAAATGGAATGAACATTTTCCACTTGTCGTATGGCAAACAGGTAGTGGTACTCAGTCAAACATGAATGTGAATGAAGTAATTGCAAACCGAGGGATTCAAATTTTGAAAGAGAAAGGATTTGACGTACATATTCATCCGAATGATGATGTGAACATGTCTCAAAGTTCAAATGATACTTTCCCAACTGCGCTTCATGTAGCATGTGTACTCGCAGTAGAAAATCACGTGTTACCAGCAATTACGAAATTAAAAGAAACGTTAGCAGAAAAAGTAAAAGCATTTGAACATATTATAAAAATTGGTCGTACACATTTACAAGATGCGACACCGTTAACATTAGGACAAGAAATTAGTGGATGGCACCGTATGCTTGAAAAAACAGAGCGTATGATTGCAGAGAGCAATACATATATGAAAGAGCTTGCGATTGGTGGTACTGCAGTTGGAACAGGTATAAACGCCCATCCTAAATTTGGTGAGATGGTATCTGAGGAAATTAGCCAATTTACAGGTAAGCAATTTATTTCTGCACCAAATAAATTCCATGCATTAACGAGTCATGATGAAGTTGTATATACGCATGGGGCATTAAAAGCATTAGCAGCGGATTTAATGAAAATTGCTAACGATGTGCGCTGGCTGGCAAGTGGTCCACGTAGTGGGCTAGGAGAAATTATTATTCCAGCAAATGAGCCAGGAAGCTCTATTATGCCAGGTAAAGTAAATCCAACGCAAAGTGAAGCGTTAACGATGGTTGTAGCACAAGTGATGGGAAATGACGCAACAATCGGATTTGCAGCGAGCCAAGGCAATTTTGAGTTAAATGTATTTAAACCTGTTATTGCATATAACTTCTTACAATCTGCTCACTTATTAGCAGATGCAATTGTTTCATTTAATGATAATTGTGCAGTTGGTATTGAAGCAGATGAGGAAGTCATTAAAGAGAATGTGAATCGTTCATTAATGCTTGTTACAGCATTAAATCCGCATATCGGATATGAAAATGCAGCGAAAATTGCGAAGCATGCTCATAAACAAGGGTTAACTTTAAAAGAAGCAGCATTGCAATCTGGATTACTAACAGAAGCACAATTTGATGAAATTGTCGATCCGAAAAAAATGATTGCTCCGAAAGAGTAATAAAAACGCCAAGATTCTTTGTTTAGAATCTTGGTTTTTTTATTACTGTAAATGCCAAAATATATTATTTGTTAGCAGACATATTCAATATTTTCATATGTGGGCAGTTTTCTTTTAAAAGTGCAATGAATTTTTCTTCTTCTTGTGGTACGAAAGTTGTCACAGAGTCGAATAAATTATAATGGATTTCTAATTGCTGTCTAGTCCATTTCTTTGAATGAAGTTTTTTACCAGAGTATTTAATGTGGCGAATATCTTCAAAGGGAATTTCAGTACGTAGTATGAAACCATGTTTTACGAAAAGAGATGATTCTGTTACGTTGTAATGAGAGAAATAGAATGAAGAAAGATTCACGATATTTAGCAGCATCATGAGGGTGAAAAAAATAGAATTTTCATTTTGGAAAAATAGTGAAATGAAAAAAATCATGATAAATAATGTAATAAAAATGACGTGAAATGGATTTTTTTTCGCTTTAAATTTCAAGTTAGTCACCTCGGTATACGTGTACTTTAACTAAATTAAATCATAACATTGTAATAAAACGTGTGAATATGCATAATTGCATATTCACACGTTTTATTATTCATGTAAAATTTCTTGATGGGATACATTCAAAAGAAGTTTTGTAATAGTGGAGTGGCATGAAGTGACTTACAAGAATAGAAAGATAGTGTTAGTCATAATTAGTTGTATGATGATTATGGGGAGTTGTGCTAATACATTTGTTGAAGATAGAAACCGAAAGCATACATTTGTACAAGCAAGTAAGGTTTTAGTTGAGACTTTAAATAGAATATATAAAAAGTAAAAGGTGTTTTCTTATACGGAAACACCTTTTTTGTAGTTAAAATTGAATGTACTTTCTCCCAATCTCCATATTCACTAATTGCATATGTATTTTGGGCAATTTGTTTAACAGTAAACCAAGGGTCGTGCAGAATAGTCATGTTTTGTTTCACATCCTATCGTAATTTATTTATTAAATACATTCGCTTTTTATTGCTTCATGTCCTTTTTAAAAAGTATTTTATAGACATTTTTTATAAAGGTTTGAAAAATAGGTAAACGAAACATTGAAATGTTTATTTCGTTTATGTTAAGATGATGAAGTGGTAATAAACGTTATTGGAATTTGTTTATTTTAAAACGGACATTTTAAAGGAGTGTTTAGTATGAGCGATATTTCAGAGAAGTTTTGGGATGCGTCGGTAGAGGGATTGAAAAAAGGGTATGTGTTTGATGAGGAAACGGAAGAGTATATTTGTTTAGCTTGTGGAGAAACGTTTATTAAGGGTGTTATTTATCAAGATAATCAAGTTTTGTATGAAGCAGAGAAGTTTGTACAATTGCATGTGCAAAACGAACATACATCTATGTTTGACTATTTATTAAACCTTGATAAGAAGTATACGGGTTTAACGGATTTGCAAAAGAAGATGGTTCAGTTTTTCCATATGGGGCTGAATGATAAAGAGATTGTGAAAGAGATGGATGGCGGAAGTACTTCAACCATCCGCAATCATCGGTTTACACTTCGAGAGAAAATGAAGCAAGCGAAAGTGTTTTTAGCGTTAATGGAACTGTCAGAAGAAAAATCAAAAGTACAAACGAAATTTGTACCCATTCATAGAACAGCAACGATGGTAGATGATCGTTACAATATTACAGAAGAAGAAAATGATGAAGTGTTAAAAACACATTTTACAGAGGGATTAGATGGACCGCTTTCTAAATTTCCAAAAAAGCAAAAGCGTAAATTAATTATATTACGTCATTTAGTGACGAAGTTTGATAGTCATAAAAAGTACACTGAAAAAGAAGTAAATGCTATTATAGAAAGCGTATATCCGGATTTTGTAACTTTGAGAAGATATTTAATCGAATACGGGTTTTTAGATAGAACAGCTGATGGAAGCCAATATTGGGTGAAGTTATAATATAGGGACAAGAAAATGAATAGAAGCACATCGTTATAACAACTATACAAAGAGATAGAAGTTGAAAAACAGATTTTTAATAAAAGGAGAAATGAAATTTGAAACCACCTACAAATAACAATAAAGAAGGTGCGGAGTCACATAAGTTAGAAAGTGAGAGTAAACCGATTTGGAAATCGATGTCCATGTTTTTAGTACCGTTACTATTAAGTAATGTACTACAATCAGTTGGACAATTATTCGGTATGGTAGTAGTAGGAAGATGGCTTGGAGTGAATGATTTAGCGGCCATATCGGCATTCTTTCCATTATTTTTCTTACTTGTTTCATTCGTAATTGGTATTGGTTCAGGGAGTTCCATTTTAATTGGTCAGGCGTTTGGGGCAAAAAACGAAGATCGTTTAAAAGCGATTGTTGGTACGACGCTAACATTTACCTTTATTATTGGAGTTGTGTTAGCGATAGTAGGTAGTATTTTTGCGATGGATATTATGCGCCTTATGGGGACGCCAGAAAATATTATTGAAATAAGTGTACATTATGCACGTATTTTATTTATATCGATGCCAATCTTATTTTTATATTTCGCATACACAACGTTTATGAGAGGTACAGGAGATTCTAAAACGCCATTTTACTTTTTAATTGTAAGTACAGCGCTAAATATGATCTTATTACCAATCCTTATTTTTGGATGGTTAGGTGCTCCAAAATTAGATGTGTATGGAGCAGCCTATGCTTCTGTTATATCTACAGTTATTACGTTTATTGTCATGTTAGTGTATTTAAAGAAAAAAAATCACCCACTACAATTAGATAGTACGGTAAGGAAATATCTTCGAATGGATTGGGGGTTATTAAAGCTTTTACTACGACTTGGTATTCCAGCGAGTATTAATATGATATTAGTTTCATTATCAGAAATTGCGGTAATCGCGTTTGTAAATCGTTACGGTTCGGATGCAACAGCAGCTTATGGCGTTGTGAACCAAGTTGCAAGTTATGTGCAAATGCCAGCAGTTAGTCTTGGTATTACAGTCTCCATTTTTGCTGCCCAATCAATTGGTGCGAATCAATTTGATCGATTGCAGAAAGTTGTGAAGGCCGGAATTATTATGAACTACGTCATCGGTGGTGTGCTAATATCTCTCATTTACTTGTTCTCAAGAGACATTCTATCACTATTTTTAACGAGTCAAACTACAATTGAAATTGCTCATAGCCTAGTTATGATTACATTATGGAGTTATTTAATTTTCGGGCATGCGCAAATTATTAGTGCGACAATGCGAGCGAGTGGTACAGTATTATGGCCAACTGTTATCGGCGTCGTATCAATATGGCTTGTAGAAGTACCTGTAGCGTATTACCTTTCTTATCATACAAGTCTTGGCATAGAAGGGATATGGATTGGGTACCCAGCAGCGTTTATTGTCAGTTTAATACTACAATATGCATATTATAAGCTTTCATGGCAGAAGAAACGAATTACACGATTAGTGAGTTAAATATTGAAAATGTCCCTAAGTTATTATACTTAGGGACATTTTTTGTAAGTGTAGGTTACAAATAGCTTTTTAAAGTAATATCAAAATGTTGTCTAATGAGTTTGTTATCACTCATATAAAACTCCCACGCTTTTTCTGGTTCACCGATAATTTCAAAAGATTCTTCTGTAATATATAAGGCACAATTATCCTCTAGTGCAATGCCTTCTATATTCCCTTGATGATTTTGTAAAAAGGAATGGAAGGCGTTCATTCTATTTAATTGATTATAATGTGGACAAAACCTTTTGTTCACAATTCCCCAGCCGTTGCTCTCTATATAACCGGAACCTTCATAATCTGAGCGGATGCTAGATGTGAACCAGCACATAGCACCAGCGCTACACCCTGCAATGAGCGTTCCTTGCTGCAGAGCCGATAGTAATTTTTCATCGAGCTTATGTTCTTTCCATTCTGAAATCATTTGAATATAGTTTCCGCCACTGAGATAAATTAAATCAGCAGACTGAATCATTTCGTCTATTTCATATTTAGAAGGTGTATCGGCTATAATACGTAAAATTTGTACGTCACAGTGTAATTGTTTTTCGAATGTGTCTAAAAATAATTTTATATAGCTTTCATCATCATGACTAGCTGTAGGAATGAATAATACTTTCGGATACTGTTTATTTGTTAATTCTATAAGTCGCTCATTAATAGGCGAGTGATTTGAATCTTGTAAATCACCGCCACCAATGACAGCTAATTTCATAGTAAAGCACCACCTAATCATTTTCGTTATATAAAAATTCGATAGAAGAGAGTTACATTCCTTCTGCGATGTAATGATTAAGTAGAAAATATAGTTTGAATATATCGGAATAGTAAAGCAAAGGCTGGTTATATTGAGAAATGAATTAGAAACAATTTATTAATATATAATACTTCATACTATTGTTTCAAAATATGGAAACAATATGTTTAAATGGATATAAAGAAGCATGTATTCATATTGAATGAGTACTTATCCTTTAAAAAGGAATCGGCAATAATAGAGATTTTACAAATGAGTTTTTACTTTTAATAGGAACTTGTATTACAATATGGTAAAATTATTTCAATATATTTATTTAATATAAAAATACAAAGAGGGAGCGTGAGAAAAGTGGATTTTCGATTCGAATTTACAACGAAGGTGAAGGAATACTTGGATGATGAGAAGGATGAAAAAATAATAAAAGATGGACATAGAGATATCATTTTTCAGTATTTATATCCGCTAGAGAGTGAAATTGGTATTTATAAAAATCCTAACTTTACTTTTTTTGCATCAGGAAGACGCTCGCATATCGTATTAGAAAACATTGAATTTAAAACAGAGGTAAATGTAAAAAGTAACATCATTGAAATTACAAAAATAGTAGATAATGTCGTTATCCCGTTAGATACGATCGTAGCGAAAAATCGGGAATTGTTTGCACTTGGGCGTAATGAGAAATTTAGTGTACAAATATTAGAGCAGTATCTCTTTGATACATTTGGAGAAAAATTAGGTTTAAAATGAATGGAATTGCCTATGTATTTATAGGTAGTTCATTTTCGTATATATCATCTACGTTTGACCTTTCAATTAATTTATACTACAATTCGTAGTGTGAAAGGAGACGCATGATGTTTACTCAAAACTATAAGCTAAATGAGCAAGGGTTAAATCATTTCTTTGGACCGCTTGAAGCAAAAATTATGGAGATTGTTTGGTCTAGCGAGGGTATTACGATTAAAGAAGTACAGCAGAAATTAAGCGAAGAATCACCTGTGAATTTTAATACTGTGATGACAGTTATGAACAGGTTAGTAGAGAAATTACATTTAGAAAAACAGACTGTGAAAAGAAGTGGCATATATCGTGCTGTACAAACAAAAGAAGAATTCTTATCCAATCAAACGAAGAAAATGACACAGGAATTGATGGGGGAATTTGGAGATTTGGTTGTAAATCATATGCTAGATGAGTTAGAGCAAGTTGATCCGACTTTAATAAAAAAGTTAGAAGATAAATTGAGTCAGTTAAAAAAAGAGGATTAATGAAATGAAATGAAATGGCAAATGCGTAAAATCGTATTGTTAGCAGTAATTGTTAGTACCGTCTTTTTCAGTATGTTAGTGTATTACGTTACATATCCATTTCTTTTTCAAAATAAGGCGTTCTTTCTTTCAAATTTTTGCTTGTTTCAGTTAGAAAAACATATGAAAGAATTATCGCTCATTCGTATTATAATCGCTGGATTTCTACTACTTACAGTGTTTATCGTGTGCAAAAGAATGTGGCGACAATTTTTCGATACTAAAAGATTACAAAAAGTACTTATTCCTTTCGTTCGAAAAGGAAAACAAATATATATATTGCCGACTGCGGAAGTTGCGGCATTTACAATTGGGTTATTTCGTCCGAAAATTGTCATGTCAGAAGGGATGCTTCAAACATTTTCAGATGAAGAAATGGATGCGATTATTTTTCATGAAGAATATCATCAAAACAATCGAGATCCGCTAAAATTATTTTGTTTTACGTTATTAGCAGAAGGAATGATGTACATACCGATATTAAAAGGGTTGTTACAGCGGTATCACACGTATCAGGAGCTAGCTGCTGATAAATATGCGATGCAAAAAATGGAGTCTTCGTTTGAGTTAGGTAGCGCGTTATTAAAATTAATTAAAATAAAGACAATGGAAAATCGATGTGTTACAGCTTCATTTGCAAAAACAGCAATAAATTTACGAATCGAGCAAGTGTTACATGAAAAAGTTGTTAAGCTTACTATTCCGTTACATACGAATTCGGTATATGTAACATTAGGTTTATTCTGTATGTCGGTTGTACTGATTGTCGGAGAGTGCATATAGCCTCTTTTTTTTTAAGAATTAACACTACTTTATGTAGTGTTTTGGGAGGAAGAAAAGTGAAGAAACTAATTGCTATTATACTAGCCGGAGCACTAATTTGGGCCGGAGTTAATTTTTATAATGCAAAGAAAGAAGAAAAAGAAAGAAAAGCGAAACAAGCGGAATTACAGAAAACAGAAGTATTACCACAAGTAGGATTTAAAGCACCAGACATAACATTAAAAGGATTAGACGGGAAGCTGTATTCGTTAAATGATGCAAAAGGTAAACCATATCTTATTAATTTTTGGGCATCATGGTGTGGTCCATGTGAAATGGAGGCACCTGACTTAGTTCGTATGTATGATAAATATAAAAAGGATGTTGAAATCTTTGCGGTAAATGCAACAATAGGAGATCCAGTGCAAGAAGCGAGCGCTTTTGCGGATCGTCACGGATTTAAGTTTCCTGTTTTACTAGATATGGACGGAGTAGCCGGATTAGATTATAAAGTGTTTTCTTTACCAACGACATTTTTTGTTAATAAAGATGGAATTATCGTAGAGCAAGTACGAGGCGTACTACCTCCAGATCAATTAGAAGAGAAATTCAAGAAATTAATTGAGAGTTAAGAGGGGATTTCATAGTGATGGAGTGGATCGTGAGGTTACAACCCGTATCTCTTATAATTGGAAGTTTATTTGGATTTATGTTGATGAAACGAAAGATGAAGAACGAAAGTGTACCATATGAAAAAATGATGGATGCAGTAACAAATGCTTTTCTTATCATCGTATTTGTATGGAAATTTGCACCGGCAATTTTAAATCCAGTATGGGCTATTAGGTCGCCACTGCAAGCATTATTAGCTATAGGAAGTACGAAACATATTGTAGTAGGATGCATAATTGCAAGTGTATACATTGTTTCGAAAAGTAAAAAGGGGCAATTTTCGCTTCGTACTTTACTTGATGCATTACCTATTGCGCTATGTATGAGTATTATTTTTTATTTTCTATTCCACCAAAAAGTAGGAGTACAAACGACATTGCCTTGGGGTGTGAAAGTATATGAATCTAATTTTTTATATCATCCTATATTCGTATACGAGATCATTCTGGCTCTTTGTATAGTGGGCTTGTTATGGATGAAAAATGACAGACTTGGAAATGGAAAGAATATAAGTGTTTTTCTAATTATTGAGGGGTTTGCTCATATTATTATTTCGCTTGTTAGTGAACAGAATTCGGTTCTATTTGGTTTATCGATGCAGCAAATACTAAGTTTTTGTGTTATGAGTTTAGGGATTTTGTTCGTGCCGAAAAGATAAAAATAGCCATGTACGGAGGAATCCGCACGTGGCTATTTTTATTACATCTATTAAAAAATCGGCGGAGTAACAGAAAATAAAACAATGGCATTTTTCTCGAATTGATTTACCCATTTATGTTTTAAATAAGCGGGTATTTTTACGCTATCACCCGTTTCTAATATGTACTCTTCTTCATTTAAATGTAATGTGATTTTCCCTTCTAATACATATGCTAATTCTTCACCTTTATGTTCTAGCACATTTTCTGACGAAGCTGTATTCGGCGGGACGGTCATAATTGCTGTTGCTAAATTTCCTGTGAATTCAGGTGATAGCATTTCATATGATAAATTATCGATAATCATTTTTTTTCGTTTATGAGAACGTACAATTAAATCGTCTGTATTTGTATCTTCAAGTAAAAAGCTAAATGTTGGAACATCAAGAGCTTTAGCGAGTACTTTTAATGTTTGGATAGAAGGGTTAGCAGATCCACGCTCAATTTGACTTAACATAGATGGTGTAATATCAGCCATCTTTGCAAGTTCTTTACTCGTTAAACCTTTTTCTTTTCTTTGTTTTTCAATTTTTTTACCAATATCTATATTTTCCATAATGAAAATCTCCTTACTAATTATTAAATTATATTTAAATAAATTAAATTAAAATTAACTAAAGTGAAAAATTTATGTTAAACTATATTAAAATTAATTTAATTATAATTTATTAAATCGTAAGCTACAAGGTGATGAGGAGGAAGAGAAATGAAGGGAATAGAGAAATTAAAAGAGGGATATCCACTATTAAATAAATTAATCGCAACAGAAGAAGTGTTTTGGGTGAATCCGAACATGGAAAAGTATGAAACGGCAATAAAAGATTCGCCACTCAGTGAAGAGAATGTAAAAGATGCGGAGGAGAGGTTAAAGCGTTTTGCATCATACATTGCGAAAGTTTTTCCTGAAACGAAAGAGACGAAAGGCATCATTGAATCACCTTTATTGAAAATCCCTTCTATGAAACAAGCTTTAGAGAAAAATTACGAGCAACCTATTTTAGGAGAATTATTATTAAAATGTGATAGCCATCTCCCAATATCAGGATCAATTAAAGCTAGAGGCGGCATTTATGAAGTGTTGAAACATGCTGAACAATTAGCTTTGCAGCATGGTATGTTAACAGAAGAAGATGATTATTCCATTTTAGATAGTGATACATGTAGAGAGTTTTTTGCAAAATACTCAATTGCTGTAGGTTCTACAGGTAATTTAGGGCTAAGCATTGGGATTATGAGTGCGAAACTAGGTTTTAACGTAACGGTTCATATGTCAGCAGACGCGAAACAATGGAAAAAAGATTTATTAAGAAGTAAAGGTGTAAATGTTATTGAATATGAAGCTGATTATAGTAAAGCTGTAGAAGAAGGAAGAAGGCAAGCAGATGCTGATCCTAGCTGTTATTTTGTAGATGATGAAAACTCGCATGATTTATTTTTAGGATACGCAGTCGCAGCCTCGCGTTTACAAAAACAATTAGACGAGTTAGAGATTGTAGTAGACGAAGAACATCCCTTATTCGTTTATCTACCATGCGGAGTAGGGGGCGGGCCTGGCGGAGTCGCATTTGGTTTAAAGTTATTGTATAAAGACAACGTACACTGTTTCTTTGCCGAGCCTACGCATTCTCCATGCATGTTACTCGGTTTAATGACAGGACTTCATGATAAAATTGCCGTTCAAGATATCGGGATTGATAATGTAACAGACGCGGACGGACTAGCGGTAGGAAGACCGTCTGGATTTGTCGGTAAAACGATAGAACCATTTTTGAGTGGAAATTACACAGTAAGTGATGAAGAGTTATATAGATTGTTAAAAGAACTAGCTGATACAGAGAATATTTATTTAGAGCCTTCTGCATTAGCTGGTATGATAGGACCAGTAAAAGTATGTAAAGAAGATGCGTATTTACAAGAGCAACAGTTAATGAAGGAGATGAAAAAAGGTACTCATATTGTATGGGGAACGGGCGGTAGTATGGTGCCAGAAGATGTGATGGATGGGTATTATAAAACAGGTGAGGCATTAATGTATAAATAAAAATGAGGCTGTAAATAGCCTCATTTTTATTTATAGGGCATATCTAAAAAAGCATGAATGAATATGGGGAGGAGTAGATTATTATTACGAGTGTAAATAAAGGCATAAAGCAAATGTCCGGCCAGACCAGCTCCTACCCAATCCCCAATTCCTTGAGAGGTGTCACCTAAAATAATCGGCATAAATGAATGGGCAATCCCGAAGCATGCACAACTAAGAAATGTACCCCAAAACTTACCTAGTAACACAACTAATCTTGGCCAAAGGTATCCTCTAAATATAATTTCCTCTTCAAAACCGATATTAATTAAATAGTAATAAAGGAAATAAAACATTTCTAATTGAAATCCATTTATTTTTTCATATTTATATACGTATATAAACAAAAGAAATGCTCCGAGTAAGAGAGAGGATTTCAATCCTTTTTTTCTAAAACCAATACTTGATAACGTTTGTTTCGATCTTTTAAGAATAATAAATAATAGAATTACGATAGGTATTTGGTGCAAAGTAATTCCTAAAACAGCATAAAGGCGCGGATGTGAGATTGGAAAGTATGAATTTTTCATTAATGGAGAATACCAAAAGTTCATTAGAAAATAAAAGTATGCTAAATAAATAGCGATAAAGAAAATGGCGATTAGGCCATCTTTTTTGTTTAAAAACTGAAATATTTCACCTTGGAATATACTTCTTTTTAAAGTAGATAATTTGCTAGAGAACATTTTTAATCGTTCCAATCCATTATAAAGTTATATAGATAGTTTAACATATACAACTTTACAGAGAGTGGTATTGTTTTGAAAAAATGTAAAAATTTAATCCAGATGATTGTAAAGTGTGTGAAAGGAAGACTTGTATTATTATAAATTCTTTGTTATTTTCGCATTAGTTCATTATAGTATAGATATAAAGAACTAATATCAAATAAATACAACAAAAAGCTTTATTTTACATAATAAGAGGATGTGTATACGATGTCATTACAGACTAAATATATAGCGGGTATTTCGCTTGGGGTTATGGGAGTAGGTTTTGCGGCTTCTATTCCTTTTCAAGGGTCGGTAGCTGGTGAGATTATTCAAGGTGGATTTGAAGCTGGGTTAGTTGGTGGACTTGCGGATTGGTTCGCAGTTACAGCATTATTCCGTCACCCGATGGGAATTCCAATTCCGCATACAGCTTTGTTACCGAAAAACCGTAAACGAGTAACGAAAGGGCTCATCAATACGTTAGAAAATGAGTGGCTAACGAAAGAAAGTATTACGAATAAAGTAAAAGAAATGCAATTAGCACAAATGGTGCTGCAAATTGCAGAGAGAGAAATGCAGTCTGATGCTGTGAAAAAAGGGATTGTAACGATTGCGGAGAAAGCGATTGTTTCAATAGATACGGAAAAATTAGCGGTTATTATTGAAAAAGAATTAAAAACATATTTGCATACAATGAATACAAGTAACATTTTACAAGTGCTTGTTGATCAATTAGTTGTGCAAGAATATGATGAAAAGACACTTGATTACATATTAGTAAAAGTGAAAGGCTGGACAGCGCAAGATGAAGCGCGTTACCAACTCGGAAGCTTAGGTATGAAGGCGATGGAAAATATAAAAGTAGATGGATTCTTGCAGTTTACTTTGAAATCATTTATGAATATTGTAGATGAAGATAAAATTGGCGGTATTTTGCAGAAGTTTATTATTAGTAATATTAGCAGCTTACAAGATGCTGATAATAGCACGAGACAACTTATATTAGCGAAAATTCGTCAAGAAATTATAAATGTAAAAGAAAATGAAGCGTTGCTACAGGAATTAGAAAAATGGAAAGAAAAGTGGATTGCCAATTGGAACGCTACTGACAAAATTAAAGAGATGCTGGAACAAGTGCAGCAAAAAGCAGTTGTCTTTGTAAACAATGAAGAATTTGCGGATAAGTATGTTATTCCATTTTTACAAAAACAAATGAATAAAATAAAAGATGACGAAGTGACTGTTCAAAAAATAGAAGATTGGTTACAAAAACAAGTTGTGAAGCTTGTTGAGAATAACCATTCGAAAATCGGAAAGCTTGTGCAAGAAAATCTTGATAAGTTAGATGATAAAACGTTAATTGAAATGATTGAAAATAACGTCGGTAAAGATTTGCAATGGATCCGAGTAAACGGAGCTGTTTGCGGATTTATGATTGGCTTAGTGTTAGAGGGAATTAAAGCGATTATATGAGAAAAACCTTCCGCAATTGCGGAAGGTTTTTTATTTTTCAATAACGCTCATATTTAAATTGTAAGCTTTCTCAATATTTAACTTGTACGTTCCATTCCCGGTTTTAATCGAATTTTTATACCAATGTTCTTGCCCGTTTAATTCTGGATTTTCTTCTGAAGAATTATTTTCTTTTTTCGTTAAATCTTCTACGTGTTCCCAAGGTGTATTTCCGATAGCTTCTTTTTGGTTTGTTACTACTGTTAGAGAGATGTCACTTTCTTTTATTAAATGAACAGATACACCTGAGCTTTCTTGTACAAACCAATTGTTTTGTAATTGACCTGGATAAAGAGAAAGATCGCGATTAGAAGCACGAATTTCTACATGTTTCGTTTGCGGTAGTACAAGTGTCGGCTTTACGCGTGGTTCATGACCAAACAGTCTTTGATGAAACGGTAACGACTTTAATGTTATATACATTGTTTCTCCGGTCGTTTGAACTGAAAGAAAATCTTCTTGTTTTAAATTTGGTTTTTCATTTCCTTTTGTTGTCATTTCGTATGTTCCAAGAAGGCTAACTTCATTTGAGTTTCTTCCGTCTATCGTTAGAGGATGGTTGTCTGTACCTGCATCTACGACAATTTTATTGATAGATTCAGGAATGCTAAGTTTGCTTTCTGGAATCGTGTTCGTTTGTCTAGTTGTATGAATGGCGTAGCGAACTTCTTCTAGCAATCCAGTTGATAATAAACAGTAAAAAGCAATGCCAACACTTCCTAAAACACCGATAAAGAAAATACTAAAAATATCATATTTAATAAATGATTGTTCCTTCTTAGAAAATAGTAGGTAAAGTAAAATTTCCACGCCAAGTATAATAAGTAAAACAGGCCACCATGCTGTTAAGGAATCTAATACCTCAGTACCTTTTATAACTGAAAATAGTAAGAAGCAACCTAATGCAATAATAGAAAGCCCCATTGAAAATGTTCCAACGCGCCATGTTCTCATTCTTTCGTACCACCTTTATTTTCTTTATTTCCAAGTAACAATTTAAAGCCGCCACCAATTAAGAGGAGTGCAACGATAGATGTTTGGAAATAGCGATAATACAGCTCGCTAAGATGAATGTTAAATATAGTTGCGAAGTAATCATTCAAAATAGGAAGGACTGTTTGATCTAATAAATAATAACCACCGAGTGTAATTAATCCAATACCGATCCACCTTTGATGATTGATAAAATAATCAATGATAGGTTCATCATTTACACGTTCTTTTCCATATTTTGCAGTTTGTTGTAAAGCGTCAAAAAAGCTATAGAACCAAATGATGGGTACTAAAAATAAAAACGCTGAAAGTCTTAATAAGTCGAGTAAATATATTGAAAGTAAAAAGGCTGCCATAAGCTGAAGACCACGGCGCTGTAAGCCTAAATACATATGTCCTGCTCCAGGAAACATCGCTAAAATAGAAGCGAATGTTTTACTTTTTTTTCCTTGTTCACGGTGCTCTTCAAAATCTTCGAAAATGGTACGATCAATTAATTGCTCACCACGTTCTTTTTTCTGGAGTTGCTGAACAACATCGAAGAAATTATAAATCCATAAAACAGGTAACGTCACGAGAAAGATAAGAAAACTTTCTTGAGATGTTAAAAGAGCAACGAAAATGATCATACTTCCGATTCCTGTACAAGCTACTAAAAATGTAAGACCACGTTGCATAAGCCCTAATTGAAAATGACCAAGTCCAGGGATGATGGAAAGAAGAATGATATAAAATCGTTCGCTCTCTTTAGAGGACTCTGTCAATTCTCCGGTTGCTTGTTTTTTCGATTGGTTAATAATTGTGATAACTAAATCTAGTAAGTTGACCACCCATAACACGGCTAGTAAAAATAGAGAAAGAAAAGCAAGTTCGCGCGCTATTAATTCTACTACGCAAAAAACTGCAATGGAAAATAGTAATAAAGCTCCTCCACCATATAAAATAAACCGTCCAAACTTCTTTAAATATAAATGTCCAAGCCCAGGAATTAGCCCTAATACAAGTGCTAAAAAGGGATTTTTATTCATGCTTTGAACCTCCGTCCTTTTTTGATGTGTCTACCGATTTGTTTACAATTTGTTGTGAGATAGAAGACTCGTTATGTTTTGAAGATTTCTCGAAATTTGATGTCGCTGTGAAAATATATTGGAATAAACCACTTACCATAAAAATAATTGTAGCCGCAGTCGCAATTATGTAGTGAACGATGGTGCGCTTTAGTGAGTTTGTTTTTATATTTTCATTAGGTTGTAGCGTTTTAAAATTAATTTGCGTCATAACTTCGTTCGTAAATGAATCATCATTTATCATTGGAAGGTTTTCCTGTTGTTCATCAATACTTTCCATATAAAGTGCTAAACAATGATCACATTCATAAAGATGTTCTTCCATAGATTCACGTTCATTGCTTTCTATAACATTTAATGTATAATTGCGCCAATCTTCTTTTGAATAATGCATCATAGAAACTCTTCCTCCTTCCAATGTTTTTTAATCCACTTTCTTGCCCGATACAGTTTCATTTCGACTGTTTTCACTTCGATGTTTTCCTGTAAAGCAATTTCTTGATAGCTTTTTTCTTCTAAGTAATGTGCGAGAACGACGTCACGGTAATTATCGGGAAGTTCTCTCAGTTTTTGAGCAATGAGTAATTTCTGCTCTTTCGTCAATAATAAAGCCTCAATATTATGAGAGGATTTTATATTTTCCTCAGTTTCTTTACATAAAGAGAGTTCTTCGTTTTCTCTAGCTTTCTTTCTCTTATAATCAATAGCGTGATTGGTGGCAATACGCGCCATCCACGTTTTTAATCCGCGAAATTGATAATTTGGGAGAGAGGCGTGAATTTTTACGAATACTTCTTGTGTAACATCTTTCGCATCTTCTTCATGTCTTAAAATAGAAAAGATAACTTGAAAAATATAATGACGATATGTTTGCACAAGGATACGAAAAGCATGTTCGCTTCCTTGCTGTGCTTTTTCAATTAATTGTTTTTCCTCAATGGGTCTCTCCCTCCTTTTTGACGCATTCTATTATATAGACGTAAAGAACGATAAGTCACCCTACACATGTTGTAAAAAAAGAATAATATATTTTTAGGAAGGGGGCTAGATGAAAAAAGGTGTGAAAAAATGGTAAAGAGAAGTATATAATGAGCAAGTAAGAAATGTTACGGGAAGAAAGGATGTGAATGTTAGTAGGGGAAGATCCATACTAACAAACATGAAAATTAAAATATTAATAGCAGATGATAACTCTTTTATAAGAGAAGGCATGAAAATTATTTTAAATACATATGAAGAGTTCGAAGTAGTAGATACAGTAAATGATGGGAAAGAAGCAGTGGAATATTGCAAAAAGAACGACGTTGATATCGCTCTATTAGATGTTCGCATGCCAAATATGAACGGGGTAGAGGCGACGAAATTCATTTGTGAAGAGACGAAAACGAAGCCGCTTATTTTAACGACGTTTGATGACGATGAATATATTTTGGATGCAGTAAAAAACGGAGCAAAAGGTTATTTATTAAAAAATAATGATCCAGAGCGTATTCGAGATGCGATTAAAGGAGTATATAACGGTCAAACCGTTATGCAAGATGTAGTTCTCGATAAAATTAAGTCTAATTTAATGGAAAGTAAAGAGGAAGAATGTAAAATAGATAAAAGTCTTTTTACTGAAAGAGAGCTGAGTATTATCGCATTAATTGCAAAAGGCTTTTCGAATAAAGAAATCTCGAAGCAACTTTTCATATCAGAAGGAACAATTGCAAATTATATTACGTCAGTTTTAGGGAAAACTGGACTGGAACATCGTACACAAATCGCGATTTATTATTTAACAGGGAAAGTAGATTAAAGATATGGAATTTTGGTTAATTGTAAGTAAATTAATTGTCTTTATATATATTGTGTTTAGTTACATGTATTTAAATGTTGCGAACTTACCATGGATTATACTGACTTTGCTTTTATATCTTTCTGTAAACGTGCTAATTTCTATATGTAAAAAAGATACGTACAAAAACATATTAACTTCTGTATCGATTGGCTTAGTTATGTTATTTACATGGAAGATTCATTCGTTCTTTATATTGTTTTTACCACTGAACTTATATGAAGTTATATTCCGTTATATAGAGAAGAAATGGCAGCTATTTATCATTATGATGATTCCTATTATCTTTACAAATGAAAGTATTAGAATGACATATGGATTAATTGTTGCATTTTCCTTTCTCGTATTAACTATGGCAGAACGGTATATATCGCGCGTATTAAAGCTTGAATCACAAAATGATCAGATGCGAAAAGATATGCAGCGGCTGACGAAAAGCTTAAATGAAAATAAAGAGTATATAAGACAATCAGAGTACACATTTAAGTTAGAAGAGAGAAACCGGTTATCACAGGAAATTCATGATAAAATTGGCCACTCGATGACAGGGGCACTCATTCAAATGGAAGCAACAAAGAGGTTAATGGAGATAGATAAAGAAAAATCAGCTGAGTTATTACAAAATGCAATACATATTTCAAAAGATGGTATTGAAAGCATTCGGATTACATTAAAAAATATGAAGCCACCAACTGAGCAAATTGGCATTCATCGTATGAAATTATTCATAGAGGAATTTGCCGGTAAGCATGATATAAATATTCCTTTCGTATATAAAGGGAATTTAGATATGATTTCACCGATTCAGTGGAAGATTATCGGTGAAAATGTTACGGAGGCATTAACAAATGCGATGAAATATGCTGATGCGACAGTCATTTCAATCGATATTCATGTACTTAACAAGATGGTGAAAGTGCAAGTGAAGGATAATGGAAAAGGTGCAGTACTTGTTAAAAAAGGTCTCGGGATTATGGGGATGGAGGAACGAACGGCGTCTGTAAATGGTAAAATTATTGTAGATGGAACAGGTGGTTTTTCAGTAACAATGTTGCTACCGATATGAGGATGAATCATCTCATATGAAAAAAGTGAATAATCTCATGTGAAAAGAATGAACTTCTGCACTGAGCAGGTTCATTCTTTTTGTTTATACTAAAAGCAGAGAAACGGAAATAGGGGTGAAACGATGAATACTTTAGAAATTAAAAATTTAACGAAAAAATTTGGTGATTTCATCGCAGTTGATAATATGTCTTTATCTATTAAAGAAGGAGAAATATTTGGCTTTTTAGGATCGAATGGTGCTGGTAAGAGTACGACAATCAACATGATTGCTGGTTTGTTAAGAAGTAATGAAGGTGAAATTAGCATACTAGGAAAAAATATAAAGAAACATAATCGATTTGCGAAGAGGAATATCGGTATCGTTCCGCAAGATATTGCAATTTATGAAGAGTTAACAGCCTATGAAAATGTGAAATTCTTTGCTGGATTGTACGGATTACGAGGAGCTGAATTAAAAGCTAGGGTCGAGGAAGCTCTTCAATTTGTAGGACTTAGCGATAAACAGAAAAGCTATCCAAAGAACTTTTCAGGCGGGATGAAGCGAAGACTGAATATCGCTTGTGCAATTGCTCATAGACCGAAGTTAATTATTATGGATGAGCCGACAGTTGGAATTGATCCACAGTCAAGAAATTATATCCTGCAGTCTGTTCGGAAATTAAACGAAATGGGAAGTACGATTATTTATACGAGTCACTATATGGAAGAGGTAGAAGAGATTTGTACGAAAATAGCGATAGTAGATCACGGTAAAGTGATTGCAGAAGGAACGAAAGAGCAGTTAAAAGCGATTATTACTGATACGAAAGATATTTGGATTGAAGTGAAATCGGTAGAGAATTTAGATGTAGAAAAATTAAAAGTGATAAACGGTGTGAAAGCTGTTCAAATTGAAGAGAACGTAATTAAAGTAAATTCTGATGCAGGATTAAATAATTTAAATAAAATTGTTCAGCACTTCATCAATCATGACATTGAAATCCGTTCGTTAGAGGAGCAGGCTCCTAACTTAGAAACGGTATTCCTTACGTTAACTGGAAGAAACTTACGAGATAAATAAAGAGTAAATGAAGAAAAGGTAAAGGGAGGTTCATCAATTGAACATCTTCAATATTGCAATTATGCATATGAAAAGAGATTTCAGAGACGTAAGAACTTTAGTTTTTATGTTAGCTTTTCCGATTGTGCTTATGCTTGTGTTAGGTACAGCATTAAGTAATGCGTTTAATAGTGATAGTCATTCAATTAAAGATATACAGGTGCTATATAAAGATGAAGCGAGTAGCACGTTTTCTCAAGCATTTGAAGCATTTGCGAAAGAAGTTGATAAATCGGGGATTCATTTTAAAAAAGCTTCTGAAGGTATAGATGGGAAGGAAGCAGTGAAGCAAAATAAATATGCTGCTTATGTAGAATTAAATAAAGATGGTGCAAAAACTTACGGAAGTGACAAAAGTAGTATTGAGGGAAGTATTGTGGAAGGTATGCTTATAACATTTGTTGATAAGTACAATGTAGCAGCCGAAGTTGCAAAAGTTGATCCTAGTAAGGTGAGCGCAGTTATTTCAAATGGAAATCATAATGATTATATAAAAGAAACATCTTTACAAGCTGCGAATAAACCGGGTTCTATGGATTACTATGCGGTTGTAATGACGACGATGATTGCGCTGTATGCTGCGATGGGAGCAAGTTTTCTAATTCGAGGAGAACGAATACGTAAAACAGGAGATCGCCTTATTGCTGCACCTATAAGTAAGGCTGAAATTTTCATTGGGAAAGTGCTTGGTAGTCTAGTAGCAAATGCCCTGTGCATATTACTCGTTATGTTATTTAGTAAATTTGTCTTTCAAGCGAATTGGGGAGATCACCTTGGAATCATATTTCTTATTTTATTAACAGAAGTCTTTCTAGCAATTAGCTTCGGTTTAGGGATTGGATATATTACAAAAACACCTGAATCGTCTAGAGCAATTATTATGGTGGTAGTGCAACTAGCTTCTATTTTTGGCGGTGCATATTTCGTAATAGAAGAAAATTTCGTTACGAATTTATCACCATTAACGTGGGCAAATACAGCTGTTATGAAAATTATTTATGCGAATGATGTAGGGGCAGCACTACCAGTCATTTCTTTAAATATTGGAATATCAGCACTCTTTTTATTAATTGCAATTATTGCATTACGTAGACGGGAGGGGCTATAGTATGAAAGATATTTTATGGCTCATACAAAAAACGTTATCTGTACTTTTGAAAAATAAAAAAGGGTTATTGATTATTATTAGTTTGCCAATAATCGGGACGCTCATCTCTTTTTCGATATACGGAAATGCAGGGCAAGGAACGTTAAATATCGGGATTGTAAATAAAGAAAATGAGCCGATAGCAAACGATACGATAAAGTTTTTAGAAGGATTAAATCATGTGAATGTGAGTAAGGTTAAGGAGTCTGAAATAGAAGATAAACTCACTTCTAAAAAACTTGATGGAGTTATTACATTAGCTTCTGGTTTTTCAAAAAGCGTTCGAGAAGGGAAACCAGATCATATTGAAATTGCATCGATTAAAGGTGATCAAGTAACAGGATTTATAAAATCATATTTATACAATTATATTGATAATGTAGCAGCTATTAGTAAAGTAGCAGGAACAGATCAAAGTGCATTTGATAAGATGTACGCAGGATATCAAAAAAGTTCATTTAAAATGAAAACGGAGACGCTAGAAGATACTTCGAAAAATAAAGATATGACAAATCAAACGATGGGTTATCTTATTATGTTTATGCTGTTTTCAGCAGTGAACTTATCAGGATTTATTTTAAAAGAAAAAGAGAATAGAACGTATTTTAGATTATTATCAACACCAATTGACGGAAAGAAATTTATATTGTCCAATGTGGCAGTAAATATGATGATATTAACATTGCAAATTGTCATTGCAGTGCTATTTCTGACGAATGTTTTTCATACAAATATTAATATGCCTTTCATAGTAATGATTGGTGTGCTTATGATATTCGCTTTAATTGCAATTGGTTTATCATTAGTCATTGTGGCTTTTTCAAAAAGTTCAGCTGCTTCAAATGCAATGCAAAATTTAGTGATAGTACCAACATGTTTGCTTGCTGGATGTTATTTCCCGTACGACATTATGCCAAATGCAGTACAAAAAGTAGCTAATTTTCTTCCGCAGCGTTGGTTATTAGATACGATAGCAAAATTACAACAAGGAATTCCGTTCTCTGAGTTGTATTTAAACATATTAATTTTATTCGCTTTTGCGATTGCGTTCTTCTTAATTGCCATTTATAAATTTGGAAGAAATAATGATGCGAGAAACTTTGTTTAATACAAAAAGGGTGTGATGTAAAGTCACATCCTTTTTTGTATAAAGCATGAAATCTAAATTTGAATGACAAAATAGAAAGGAGGAAAGAAAACGAGCGGAAGGAAATTAAAATGATTAAAAAAATATTGCGAGTTACTTCTATTATTATTGCTATTTTCGTTTTTATTTTAATTTGGATGCATATTGACGTTACCTTAGGAAGGAAAATGGAAGCTGGCAAAAATATGCCGACAGATTATGCTCCTCACTATAGTGATTTTCAATTATATGTAGAAGGGAAGTCGTTTTATAAACAGCTATTTACTGACATAAGAGAAGCAAAGCAATCTATTTACACGTATTTTTTTATTTTGTCGGATGATAAAAGTAGCCATACTTTTTTAAATTTATTAAAAGAGAAGGCAAAAGAAGGAGTAAACGTCTATTTATCAGTGGATCGCATTAATGATTTATCATTTGAAAGAAAGATGATAAGTGAATTGCGGGAAAGTGGTGTACATTTTACATATAGTAGAAAGCCTGAATTACCATTCGGGTTTTATTCACTTCACCATCGTAATCATCGCCGTATTACGACAATTGATGGGGAGATTGGCTATACAGGTGGTTTTAATATAGGGGATGAGTACTTAGGTAAAGATAAACACTTTGGGTACTGGCGAGACTATCATGTACGGATAAAAGGAGAAGGCGCAAAAGATTTAGAAGAACAATTTGCTTTAGATTGGAAACGAGATACGAAAGAAGAGATAAAGAGGAGTACGAATAAAGCTAGTAAAGGGAATACATTACATACTATGACGAGTTACAATGGGCATTACGTTGCTGAAAAATATATTGAGCTCATTAAACAAGCTCAGCACTCCATTGTAATTGCAACGCCGTATTTTATAGCGAAAAATAAAGAATCAATGAATGCTTTAATTGCAGCACAAAAGCGTGGTGTTACAGTAAAAATACTTTGGTCATATAAACCAGATTTACCTCTTATAAAAGAAGCGGCGTATCCATATATACGTCAAGCTGTTAATAATGGGATTACTGTATATAGGTATAAAAAAGGAATGTTTCATGGGAAGTTAATGCTTATTGATAATGAATTAACCGTTATTGGCACAACAAACTTTACTTCGCGTAGCTTCAATATAAATGATGAAATGAACTTGTATATTCATGGTGGTTCAATTGTAGGACAAGTTAATGATGCGTTAACGGAGGATTTTCATGATTCAAAAGAAATGACGAAAGAATTTTTTGAGAAGTTATCATTTTGGGAGCGTTGTAAGGAGAAATTTGCGGGATGGATTGATTTTTATTTGTGATGATAAAGGAAGAAAGGGTGTCTAGAAAAGACGCCCTTTTTTGATGGGAAATAATTATTTTTCATGCACAAGCAATGAAGCATCATCATTAATCAACGTCCCCACATGTTCACCTAAGCAAATTCTTTTCATTACTCCAGGCTCATCAAAGTTAAAGACGTGTGCTGGTAAATTATAATCACGGGCAAGTAGTAAAGCGGCTTGATCCATTACTTGTATGTTTTGCCTAACTATATCGTTATAGTTTAGTTTTTTGTACATTTTTGCTGCTTTATTATGTTTTGGATCACTAGTAAAGACGCCATCTACTCCTTGTTTTGCGACTAATATTGCGTCACTATTCATTTCAATGGCCCTTTGAACACTTGGATAATCTGTCGTAACAAATGGTTGCCCGTTACCACCTCCAAAAATAACGATATACCCGTTATCTAAATGGTGGACTGCACGCAAGCGAATGTATGGTTCAGCTACAGCATTAAACGGGATGGAAGTCATAACGCGCACTTCTTTATTTGTTTTACTTGTTAAAACGCCGCGTAGCATTAAGCTGTTAATGATTGTACCTAACGTCCCGATATTGTCAGCTTCTACACGATCGATTCCCCATTCTTCAGCTAGATGACCTCTAAAAATGTTACCGCCACCGATGACGATGGATACTTCGATACCTAAATCAACAATGGATAAAATTTCGTTTGCGATATGTTCTAATCGTTTGGAGTTAAAGCTATTTCCAGTTTGATCGGCAAGTGCACCGCCGCTTAATTTAATTAAGACACGTTTATATGGTCTCATAACAATTCCCCCTATATAGATTGAAATAAAAAAGGAACAAAGGCGAATGCCTTTGTTCCTTTTTAAGAAAATGAAAAAGAAAAGAAGAAGATAGAACGAATTTTTGCACATAATTTTTCATATCATCCACTCCTTTTCATTTTGAGTTGTTTTAAGTATATATCTTTTTGATTATACGATATAATCTGATTACTTATCAAGTTTATTTTATCGTTTTTTAACAAAATGGTGTCAATGAAAAAAAGAAGAAAAATATTTGAATTTTTTGTGACGAACTTGTAGGTTTTTGTATGATTTTGTAGGTTCGCTTATAAGATGTGTGAGTAGCTTTTATAAATTCAAATTGAAAGCGTTCGCATGAAGGGGATGAACATAAATGAAAAAATTCGGATTGGCAACACAAATTTTTGTCGCGCTTGTTTTAGGGATTGTAGTAGGGGCAGTCTTTTATGGCAATAAAACGGCGATTTCTTATATTACACCAATTGGGGATATATTTATTCACTTAATTAAAATGATTGTAGTACCGATTGTTATTTCAGCATTAATTGTTGCGGTAGCTGGTGTAGGCGATATGAAGAAGCTTGGGAAACTGGGCGGGAAGACCATTCTTTATTTCGAAATTATTACGACGATTGCTATTTTAATGGGATTACTTGCGGCAAATATATTCCAGCCGGGTACTGGCGTTGATATGAATAACTTACAGCAAAGTGATATTTCTTCTTATAAACAAACAGCAGATGCTACAGAGAAGCAAGGATTCGCTGAGACGATTGTTCATATCGTACCGAAAAACGTATTTGAATCGATTGCACAAGGTGACTTATTACCGATTATTTTCTTCTCAGTATTATTCGGTTTAGGAGTCGCAGCAATTGGGGAAAAAGGAAAGCCTGTTTTTAACTTCTTTGAAGGTGTACTCGAAGCGATGTTTTGGGTTACAAATCAAGTTATGAAATTTGCACCATTTGGTGTATTCGCATTAATTGCGGTTACGGTTGCAAAATTTGGTGTAGCAACACTACTTTCTTTAGGAAAACTAGTGCTAGCTGTATACGTAACTGTTATACTATTCGTTGTGATTGTATTAGGTATTAATGCAAGAATGGTTGGCGTAAACATTTTTACATTAATGAAAATTTTAAAAGAAGAACTTATTCTTTCATTTACGACAGCAAGTTCAGAAGCTGTTCTACCTAATATAATGAGAAAAATGGAAGAGTTCGGTTGTCCAAAGGCAGTTGCCTCTTTCGTAATTCCGACAGGTTATACATTTAACTTGACTGGATCGGCTATTTATCAAGCGTTAGCGGCATTATTTGTTGCACAAATGTACGGTGTGCACATGTCACTGACAGAGCAAATAACGTTATTATTCGTTCTCATGTTAACATCCAAAGGTATGGCGGGAGTTCCAGGTGCATCGTTCGTTGTTGTATTAGCAACGTTAGGTTCAATGGGGTTACCACTAGAAGGTATCGCATTAATTGCGGGAATTGACCGCATTTTAGATATGATTCGCTCATCTGTCAATGTATTAGGAAATGCATTAGCGGCCATTGTTATGTCGAAGTGGGAAGGCGAATTCGATAATGAGAAAGCAAAACAATATGTAGAAACAGTCAAAGAAACAAAAGCAGCATAAGAAATCGTTAAGGAGTGAATAATCATGGCAACATTAACTGAAGTTAAAAATGGTGTTCGAATTGAAAAAGACTTTTTAGGTGAAAAAGAAGTACCAAACTATGCATACTACGGCGTACAAACAATGCGTGCAGTTGAAAACTTCCCAATTACAGGATACAAAATCCATGAAGGTTTAATTAGAGCCTTCGCAGTTGTAAAAAAAGCTGCAGCGCTTGCCAATACAGATGTAGGAAGATTGGAATTGAACAAGGGCGGCGCGATCGCAGAAGCTGCTCAAGAAATTCTCGATGGAAAATGGCATGATCATTTTATCGTAGATCCAATCCAAGGCGGAGCAGGTACTTCAATGAACATGAATGCAAATGAAGTCATTGCCAATCGTGCTCTTGAATTATTAGGAATGGAAAAGGGAGACTATCATTATATTAGTCCAAATAGTCATGTAAACATGGCGCAATCAACAAACGATGCATTCCCAACGGCGATTCATATCGCAACATTAAACGCATTAGAAGGTTTATTACAAACGATGGGTTATATGCACGATGTATTTGAATTAAAAGCAGAACAGTTCGATCATGTGATTAAAATGGGGCGTACGCATTTGCAAGACGCTGTTCCAATTCGTCTTGGACAAGAATTTAAAGCGTACTCTCGCGTACTGGAACGTGATATGAAACGAATTCAGCAGTCACGTCAACACTTATATGAAGTGAATATGGGAGCAACTGCAGTTGGTACAGGCTTAAATGCAGATCCAGAATATATTCAAGCTGTTGTAAAACATTTAGCTGCAATTAGTGAACTACCACTAGTTGGTGCAGAAGACTTAGTAGATGCAACGCAAAATACAGATGCATACACAGAAGTATCTGCAGCACTGAAAGTATGTATGATGAATATGTCTAAAATTGCGAATGACCTTCGCTTAATGGCATCAGGTCCACGTGTTGGTTTAGCAGAAATTATGTTACCGGCTCGTCAACCAGGTTCATCTATTATGCCAGGGAAAGTAAACCCTGTTATGCCAGAAGTAATTAATCAAATTGCATTCCAAGTAATTGGTAACGACCATACAATTTGTCTTGCTTCAGAAGCAGGTCAATTAGAATTAAACGTGATGGAACCAGTACTTGTTTTCAACTTACTACAATCAATTAGCATTATGAATAACGGTTTCCGTGCCTTTACAGATAATTGCTTAAAAGGAATTGAAGCGAATGAAGATCGCTTAAAAGAGTATGTTGAGAAGAGTGTAGGAATTATTACAGCCGTGAACCCTCATATCGGTTATGAAGCAGCAGCTCGCGTTGCGAAAGAAGCAATCGCGACAGGGCAATCCGTTCGAGAACTTTGTGTGAAAAATGGTGTACTGTCACAAGAAGACTTAGAGTTAATTCTAGATCCATTCGAAATGACGCACCCAGGGATTGCAGGAGCAACTCTTTTAAAGAAAAACTAAAAGAAGAGGGGGGACAAGCCCCTCTTTTTTGTTTACAATATAGAAATGCTATATATGAATAGAGGTAGGGATGTTATGAGTAAGTTTACAGTAGCTTCTAATGGTTCATTAGAAACGACATTAAGAGGAGTAGAAGTATTATCAACACCACTTTTAAATAAAGGGGTTGCTTTCACGCAAGAAGAAAGAGAAGAATTAGGTTTAAAAGGGTTATTACCGCCAGCGGTTTTAACATTGGAAGAACAAGCGCGCCGAGCATACGAACAATTTTGTTCTCAGCCGGATGATTTATTAAAGAATGTATACTTAACAGCGTTACATGATCGAAATGAAGTATTATTTTATCGTATTTTAACAGATCATTTACGCGAAATGTTACCAATCGTATATACACCAACTGTCGGTGTAGCGATTCAAAGATATAGTCATGAATATCGTAAACCACGAGGTGTGTATTTATCAATTAACGATCCGTCAGGTATTGAGGAAGCATTCGCCAATATCGGTGCAACAGCAGAAAATATTGATTTAGTCGTTGTAACAGATGGAGAAGGTATATTAGGAATTGGTGATTGGGGCGTTGGTGGTATTAACATCGCGATTGGAAAATTAGCTGTTTATACAGCCGCAGTTGGAATCGATCCTAGCCGCGTATTACCGGTAATTTTAGATGTAGGTACAAATCGTGAAGAATTATTAGACAATCCATTTTATATTGGAAATCGTCACCCTCGTATAACAGGTGAAGCTTACGATGAATTTATTGATACATTTGTACAAGCGGTAAATAAGCAATTCCCGAAAGCACTTTTACATTGGGAAGACTTCAGTTCTCGAAATGCACGGAAAATTTTAGATAAATATCGTCATGATATTTGTACATTTAATGATGATATTCAAGGTACAGGTGCAGTTTCGCTTGCGGCTGTATTATCGGCAGTAAAAGCTTCTGGTGTACCGCTAAGTGAACACCGCGTTGTTGTGTTTGGTGCTGGTACGGCTGGAATCGGTATCGCAGATCAAGTTAGAGATGCGATGGTCCGCGCTGGCTTATCAGAAGAAGAATCATATAAGCGTTTCTGGTGTATTGATCGTAACGGGTTAGTTACAGATAATATGGAAGATCTTCTTGATTTCCAAATGCCGTATGCAAGAAAAGAAGCGGAAGTAAGTGAGTGGAAACAAAATGGTGTGATTGGACTTGCTGAAGTTGTGAAACATGTGAAACCGACAATTTTAATCGGTACATCAACCGTTGCTGGTGCATTTAAAGAAGAAATTATTAAAGAAATGGCTTCTCACGTAGAAAGACCAATCATTTTACCAATGTCGAACCCGACACCACTTGCTGAAGCAAAACCAGCCGATTTAATCAAGTGGACAGAAGGAAGAGCGTTAGTTGCAACAGGAAGTCCATTTGAACCAGTTACATACAACGGTGTAACGTATGTGATTGGACAATCAAATAATGCACTTATTTTCCCAGGACTTGGTCTTGGAACAATTGTCGTACGTGCAAGCGTTATGACGGACGGCATGTTCGCAGCAGCAGCTGAAGCAGTTGCAAGTATGGTTGATACAAGTCAGCCAGGAGCACCTATTTTGCCAGAAGTTGAAGAGTTACGTAATATCTCGGAAATGGTAGCAATTGAAGTAGCGAAAGTTGCCGTTGCGGAAGGCGTTGCGAGAGAGAACTTAAGTGATAACGATATTAAGATTGCAGTGAAAGAAGCAATCTGGGAGCCTGAGTATCGCCAAATAAAAGCGGTAGAAAAGGTTAGAATATAGAAATAAAGCCCGTTTATAATATAAGCGGGCTTTCACTTTTATTACTGAAAAAAGAGTATAGGAAGTGGCACCTTTGAATTGGAATCAATTATGGAAGAAAGATATATCTCTTTTAATTATATTAATGGTTGTTGTTCCGATTGCTGGAGAGCTTAATTTTCATCCTTTTAATGATACGTTTCGTGTTAGCTTTGGGACGCCGTTATTCTTCTTTTTATTACTATTTTTAAGAAGAATACCAGCAGCTGCTGCGGGTATTCTTGTCGGTATATGTGTAGTCTTATTCCGAGTATGCCTTGACTGGGTCATGCAAGGCTCATTTCATATGACAGAATCATTTTATTTGCGTTATCCTGTGTTCTTTTATTATTTTATTTATGGAAGTCTTTTTTCACTTTGTAGGGTGAATAAGTTTCATCAGAAGCCAATTGTTATTGGGTGCCTTGGAATTTCAATTGAAATTGTTGCAAGTATGTCGGAACTTGCGTTTTATCACATGTTAGTACTAGGTACAACAATAACAATTTCTGAAGTAAATAAACTCATCATTATTGCTATTTTCCGTAGCTTCTTTGCACTTGGCTTTTTAAATATGATGAATTTATATGAAACGAAATTAAAAGAATCACAAGTTCGAAAAGAAAATGAAAAAATGTTCATGCACCTTTCAAATTTATATGTAGAATCTGTTCATTTGAAAAAAACGTTACAAAATGCAGAATTAATTACACAAGAAGCGTATCAATTATATCGGAATTTACAAGCGAATGATGATTCCAGCAGTAAAACAGCATTGAAAATAGCAGGAGAAGTGCACGAAATAAAAAAGGATAATCAAAGGATTTTTGCAGGATTATCTAAACTGTTATTAGATAAAAATGTGGCTGAGTATGTAGAAGGTCATGAGCTTACAGAAATGATTGTAAGAATAAATGAAAAGTATGCTGAAATGTTAGAGAAAGATATACGTTTTTCTAAACATATAGAAGGTGAACACGCTGCACATCACGTGTATACAGTGCTATCAATTTTTAATAACTTAGTTGCGAATGCAGTTGAAGCAATTGAAGATAGAGGTCTCATTCGTATTAAGTTATATAAACGAGAAAAAAATGTAATCTTTGAAGTGATTGACGATGGCCCAGGTATCGCACAAAAGTATAAGAAATTAGTATTTAAGCCCGGGTTTACTTCAAAGTATGATCAAACAGGAACACCGTCCACAGGTATTGGACTTTCTTACATAGATGAAATGGTAACAGAGCTCGGCGGAGAAGTAAGGTTAGAAGACAATGAAAATGGGAACGGGTGTAAGTTTATCGTTTGTTTACCGGAGTGCAGTTTAAAGCGGGAAGGGGAATAGGTTTGTTTTATTATATTGTAGATGATGATGAAGTTTTCCGTTCGATGCTTTCGCAAATTATTGAGGATGGCGATCTTGGGGAAGTAATTGGAGAATCGGAAGATGGAGCGTTTATTGAAGCAGAACAGTTAAATTATAAAAAAGTGGACATTTTATTTATTGATTTACTAATGCCGATGAGAGACGGCATTGAAACAGTTCGCCATATAGCATCTTCATTTACTGGGAAAATTATTATGATTTCCCAAGTTGAATCGAAACAGCTCATTGGTGAGGCATATACACTTGGTGTGGAATATTATATTACAAAACCACTAAACAAAATAGAAGTAGTATCTGTTGTACGAAAAGTGATAGAACGTATTCGTTTGGAACGTTCTATATATGACATTCAAAAATCATTGAATAATGTGTTTCAGTGGGAAAAGCCGCAAATGCGTAGTGAAACAGTGCAAGAAGGGAAAAAGATATCAGATTCAGGACGCTTCTTACTATCAGAACTCGGTATTGCGGGAGAGAATGGAAGTAAAGATTTGCTTAGTATGCTGGAATATTTATATGGACAAGAAAAGGCGCAAACATTTGAGTTTGGATTTCCTGCTTTAAAAGATATCTTTCACCAAATAACAGTAAAAAAATTAGGGGAACTAGCTTCAGAAGCAGATATAGAGAAGGAGAAAAAAGCATCTGAACAACGTGTGAGAAGAGCAATTTATCAATCATTAAACCATTTAGCTTCTCTTGGACTAACAGACTTTTCAAATCCGAAATTTGAAAGTTATGCTCCGAAGTTTTTTGATTTCACTGTGGTTAGAAAACGGATGACAGAAATGACAAAGGATGGGGTAGCGACTTCTGGCCATATACGAATTAATACGAAAAAATTTATTCAAGTGTTGTATTTTGAGGCGAAACGACTGATGGAGATAGAGTGAAAAGGTGCTTATAAATAAGCATCTTTTTTGTTAAATCAACATTTTATATTTTCTCGTGAAGCATGTAAAATGTTAAGTAAGAGAAAATGGTTTTACATTAAGGAAGTGTCAAAACAATGAGTTTTACATTAAATAAATCGATTATTAAAGAAGTATGTGGAGAAACCTCATATAAAAGAGGCGAAGCTTATTATAAATCAAATAAAGTAATCGTGAATTACTATGATGAAACGAAAGAAATTTGTGAGGCGACGGTAAAAGGGAACGAGGATTTTCATGTTACGGTAGAAAAAGCTAAGAAAGGTGATGTTGTTGCGAGATGTAGTTGTCCTTCGTTAGCGTCTTTCCAAACGTACTGTCAACATGTAGCAGCTGTATTGATACAAATAAATTATAATCAGCAAACGGGTGGAATGGGCTCTATTAGTAGCAGAAATGATCAATTAACAAACGGGATGTTTCAGTTGTTTGCAGATAAACCACTGAGGCCAAAAAGCAAACAACATCGGTTTGATACACGTGAAATATTAGATGTTGCGTTTATATGTTTACCAGTAGCGACGAAAAGCGGTGGGGCTCTTCTTGGAATTCAGTTAAAACTTGCCAAAACATATTTTATAAATCATATTAGAGAATTTCTTTCTAAAGTGGAGAAGAGAGAGACTTTTCATTGTTCCAATGAATTTACATATACGCCAGATGTACACAGTTTTAAACAAGAAACAGACGCGATTATACAACAACTCATTAAAATATATCATAATGAAAAAATGTATGAAGATGCACTAGAAGTACATGCGAAACAAGATGAAAGCATGATATTTATACCGCCAGCTTCGTGGAATGATATGCTCTCTGCACTTTCTAGAGCCGAGTATGTACAGCTGAAACAAAATGAGCAACTGTTTCAGGGATTACACATTTCAAAAGGGTTATTGCCATTACATTTTGAGTTTACGAAAGGGAATAATGGCGGGTTTACTCTTCATATAGACGGTCTAAATCGTGTTCGAGTTATGGAGATGTATAACAACGCTCTTTACGATGGGAAATTATATCATTTACCCATGGAAGATTGTATGCGACTTATTGAATTGCAAAAGATGATGAGTCGCTCAAATAGCAATCAGTTTTATATTCCTGAAAATAAGATGGAACATTTCGTAGCGAAAGTTGTGCCTGGATTAATGAAACTTGGAACAGTGCGCATTGATGAAGTCATATCCGATCGTGTTGAAACGCCATCGTTAAAAGCAAAGCTATATTTAGATCGTGTGAAAAATCGTTTGCTAGCAGGTCTTGAATTTCATTATGGAAACGTCGTGATTAATCCGCTAGAAGAAGACGGGCAACCTTCTGTTTTTAATCGTGATGAGAAAAAGGAAAAAGAGATTTTAGACATTATGAGTGAAAGTGCCTTTGCGAAAACAGAAGGCGGTTACTTTATGCATAATGAAGAAGCTGAGTATAACTTTTTATATCACATCGTTCCAACGTTAAAAGGTTTAGTTGATATTTACGCGACGACAGCAATTAAATTACGCATTCATAAAGGTGATACCGCACCTCTTATTAGAGTGAGAAGAAAAGAAAGAATTGATTGGTTATCATTTCGTTTTGATATAAAAGGAATACCAGAAGCTGAAATTAAAGGTGTATTAGCGGCTCTTGAGGAGAAACGTAAATATTACCGATTAGCGAATGGTTCTCTATTATCACTAGAGAGCAAAGAGTTTAATGAAATTAATCAGTTTGTAAAAGAATCAGGTATTCGAAAAGAATTTTTACATGGGGAAGAAGTGAATGTTCCGCTTATTCGGAGTGTAAAATGGATGAATGGACTACATGAAGGTAATGTTTTAAGTTTAGATGAGTCTGTTCAAGATTTAGTTGAAAGCATTCAAAATCCGAAAAAGTTAAAGTTTACAGTACCGCCAACTTTACATGCTGTAATGAGAGAGTATCAAGTATACGGGTTCGAATGGATGAAAACACTCGCCTATTACCGTTTTGGCGGTATTTTAGCAGACGATATGGGACTTGGAAAAACGCTGCAAAGTATTGCTTATATAGATTCTGTTTTGCCTGAAATTCGGGAGAAGAAGCTGCCTATATTAGTCGTTTCACCGTCCTCGCTCGTTTATAATTGGTTTAGTGAATTGAAAAAATTCGCCCCACATATTAGAGCGGTTATTGCAGATGGAAATCAAACAGAACGACGAAAAATCTTAAAAGACGTAGCGGAATTTGATGTCGTAATTACGTCATATCCATTACTAAGAAGAGATATAAGGTCGTATGCGAGGCCGTTTCATACGCTATTTCTTGATGAAGCACAGGCGTTTAAAAATCCGACAACGCAAACTGCAAGAGCAGTGAAAACAATTCAAGCTGAATATCGTTTCGGACTAACAGGAACGCCTGTAGAAAATTCATTAGAAGAGCTATGGTCTATTTTCCACGTTGTATTTCCAGAATTATTACCAGGAAGAAAAGAGTTCGGTGATTTAAGGCGTGAAGATATAGCGAAGCGCGTAAAACCTTTCGTATTAAGACGATTAAAAGAAGATGTATTACAGGAGCTGCCAGATAAAATAGAGCACTTACAGTCATCGGAGTTATTACCAGACCAAAAGAGACTATATGCTGCTTATTTAGCGAAATTAAGAGAAGAAACGTTAAAACATTTAGACAAAGACACGTTACGTAAAAATAAAATTAGAATTTTAGCTGGCTTAACGAGATTGAGACAAATTTGCTGTCATCCCGCTTTATTCGTTGATGATTATAAAGGGAGTTCAGCTAAATTTGAGCAACTGTTAGACATACTAGAGGAATGTAGAAGTACTGGTAAGAGAATTTTAATCTTTTCTCAATTTACAAAGATGCTATCCATTATTGGTCGTGAATTAAATCGTCAAGCGATTCCATACTTTTATTTAGACGGAAATACACCTTCGCAAGAACGTGTAGAGCTATGTAATCGATTTAACGAAGGGGAAGGGGACCTATTTCTCATTTCTTTAAAAGCTGGTGGTACGGGGCTTAACTTAACGGGTGCCGATACGGTTATATTATACGATTTATGGTGGAATCCAGCTGTTGAACAACAAGCAGCAGATCGGGCATATCGGATGGGACAGAAAAATACGGTACAAGTTATTAAGTTAGTGGCTCACGGAACAATCGAGGAAAAAATGCATGAACTGCAAGAGAGTAAGAAAAATTTAATTGCTGAAGTGATTGAGCCGGGAGAAGAGAAATTATCATCCATCACGGAAGAAGAAATTCGAGATATTTTAATGATCTAATAAAGAAAGCTATGCCTTCAAATATATGAGGGCATAGCTTTTTCATTGTAATAATTATATTTTGTTTTGTACAAAGTAAAGAAACTAAATGTTATTTCTTTGTACCTTTACTTTTGTATGGCTTTGCAGCTTTCTTCTTTTTTGCACTTGATTGCCAACGGTTCCACCCTTTACTTCCTGTACCTTGTCCTACACCTTTTTTCGGTTTTGCTTTCGTTTTACTCATATAATCACTCCGTTATATAAAAATCTAATTTGATAATAGTCAATGATTTAGAAAATACTCTTTATAAATGACTATGTTTGCTTTAAGGAAAACAAACTGCTTGAATGCTATAGTATATCATGAATTTGCAAGTAAACTGAAAGGAATTACAAAGAAAATGAAAATAATACGAAATACTGCGGATTCTATATTTCGAACGATTACATTAATCGTCGTATATACGTTAGTTTCAGTTAGTGAGACGTTTTTTAGAATATCTAGGCAAAAGAAGTAAAGAAGGTATATTGGAAACAATCAATAAAGCCGTAAAATAAAGAATTGAAAAATATTTTAAAACTTTTTGTTGACTTTCTTTATTTTTTGTATAGAATAATCATTAATAAAATGTTTCAGAGATGTGACAACAAAACGACTATGAAAGGACGAGTAGTAGTAGGACGTAGTCTAAGCGAGTCAGGGATGGTGTGAGCCTGATACGAAGCCTATTATGAAGAACCTCCTGGAGTTGCTAACCGAAATCCTTGATAGGAAAGTAGACTTAGCCGGGAACTTCGCCGTTACAAGAAGAACAGTATCGAGATATTTCATCTCCGTATTGTATAAGTGAGCAACCTCTGTTGCTAATTTGGGTGGTACCGCGGAACCAAAGCCTTTCGTCCCAGTTTTTTGGGAAAGAAGGGCTTTTTTTGTTGGCTTCTTTTCACAACATCCAAACATTTTAGGAGGAAACCACCATGTATCAATCATTAATGACAGTAAGAGAGACTCAAATCGCAATTAAGGAAGTTAAAACATTTTTCGAGGATCAATTAGCAAAACGACTTGAACTATTCCGCGTATCTGCACCATTATTCGTAACGAAAAAATCAGGATTAAACGATCACCTAAACGGTGTAGAACGTCCAATTGAATTTGATATGTTACACTCAGGAGAAGAATTAGAAATTGTGCACTCACTAGCGAAGTGGAAACGATTTGCACTCCATGAATATGGATATGAAGCTGGTGAAGGTTTATATACAAACATGAACGCGATCCGTCGTGATGAAGAACTTGATGCAACACATTCTATTTACGTTGACCAATGGGATTGGGAAAAAATTGTTCAAAAAGAATGGCGTACTGTAGATTACTTACAAAAAACAGTACTAACAATTTATGGAATATTCAAAGATTTAGAAGACCACTTATTTGAAAAGTATCCGTTCCTTGGGAAGTATTTACCAGAAGAAATTGTATTCGTTACTTCTCAAGAACTAGAAGATAAATATCCAGAATTAACACCGAAAGATCGTGAACATGCAATTGCAAAAGAACACGGTGCAGTCTTCATTATCGGAATTGGTGATGCACTTCGTTCAGGTGAAAAGCATGATGGACGCGCAGCTGATTATGATGATTGGAAATTAAACGGTGATATTTTATTCTGGCACCCAGTACTACAATCTTCATTCGAATTATCATCAATGGGAATTCGTGTTGATAGTAAATCACTTGATGAGCAGTTAACGAAAACAGGTGAAGACTATAAACGTGAGTATGATTTCCATAAAGGTATTTTAGAAGACATACTACCATTAACAATTGGCGGTGGTATCGGACAATCGAGAATGTGCATGTACTTCTTACGTAAAGCACATATTGGTGAAGTTCAATCTTCTGTATGGCCTGACGATTTACGTGAAGCTTGCAAGAAAGAAAACATTCATCTATTTTAATAGAAGAGAGAGAATAGCTTAAATATAGGGCTATTCTCTCTTTTTTTACTTTGTAAACGAATGGTTTACAGTGAGTTTTACTAATGGTTTCTTTCTTTTATATCTCTTTTTATGTAATAATTTGTTAAAGGAGGGGGATGTTATGAGCTTAGGAGAGCAGTTAAAAAAATTACGAGAGTCAAAGGGATTTTCACAAGAGGATGTTGCTAAAAAGATTGGTGTAACGAGGCAAGCGGTATATAAGTGGGAGAATGATAAAAGTTGTCCTGATATTGATAATTTAATTTTACTAAGCGAAATGTACAATGTTACGCTCGATGAGTTAATAAAAGGGAATCAAAACATGAAAGAAAAAATACATATTGATGAAGAAGATGAGGATTTTGAGAAAGAGAACGAGTTTGGTTTTTATATTGGATTTGGTTTACTAATTATGAGTGCGTTCATTGATTATGAAAAAATACAGGTGGTTGTATTAGGCGTTGCATTATTCATGATGGTATTTTACTCGGATGTGAAGAAAGTTATTTTGAATGAATATAGATCGTTTTTTCATAGAAAAGAGCGATAAGATATAAAATGAGAAGAGTCAGTTATATTTCCTAGGAAAAGGTAAAGCGAATAATTAAATTATTTCATAATGATTTTTGGATATTAGTGATATGTTAAAGAACTGTTTGGATAGAGTCTTGAAATCTATGTGTAAAATGAAAATATATTTTTAAAAACTCAAACAAGCATAACCACGTTCTGGAGTGAGGACGTGGTTAAAAATATAGTAGTTTCATTTATAATACATCACTTACTTGTTACCGAGTTCTTCCGCTAAACCGATTAAAACCCCTTCGGTTCCACGAATGTAGCAGAGACGGTAAGAGTTCTCGTATTGAACTACTTCACCAACGAGTTGAGCACCATGCTTAGTAGTAAGCCTAGATACCATTTCATCAATGTCTTCAACGGTGAACATGACGCGCAAATAACCGAGGGCATTGACAGGAGCTGTCAGGTGATCTCCTATAGCGGGCGGGGTAAGAAATCGCGAAAGTTCAATTCGGCAATGGCCATCTGGAGTCACCATCATAGCAATCTCTACGCACTGCGAACCGAGTCCGGTTACGCGACCAGCCCATTCCCCCTCTACAGTGGCGCGCCCTTCGAGTTTTAACCCAATCTCCTCGAAGAAAGAGATTGCATGATCAAGGGATTCTACAACGATGCTAACATTGTCCATTCTGAGTAATTTATTTTTTGACATTGTCTTTATCTCCTTATATGTAAAAGTGTATTATCTAATCATCATCTTCATTATACTATTAAAAAGTTACAAATTCCTTTCAAACAAAAACACCTTGTCACAGTTTAGGAAAATGTGACAAGGTGTTTTTAAGTATGTCATATAGTATCTTGTTAACAAACAATACCGAGACTTCCTTGCAAAAATATTTCTATCCTGTACGGCATTAAATGATCCGATTGTTGTATAGAATTAATTGTATTTTTTTAATGACACATAAATTTCTTGTCACTCTATATAATGCAAACAGCTTTCTATTTTTAATAGGAAGGAAATAGATTCATATAATTTGTTTTAAGTAATACCGCTGGAAATTAACTCATTTGTACTAAAGGCACAATTTTCGCCATAAATGATTGATGCAGTGCCTCAACACCTGTCACTAAATGAAGGCGGTCAATAACGACAGACACTTTAATTTCTGATGTACTTACCATTTTAATATGAATATTTTCTTCTTTTAAAGTAGTGAACATATTCGCAGCAACACCTGGATTAGAGACCATACCAGATCCTACAATTGATACTTTTGCTAAATGATTTTCATATTCTACTGCTTCATAGTGAAGTGCCTCTTGATTTTGTTCCAATACTTCTAATGTTTCTCTTAAATCATTAGAATGGATGGAGAAGGAGAGATGAACAGTTCCTTCATTAGTAATACTTTGAATGATGATATCTACATTAATATGTGCCGCTGCTAATGTAGAGAAAACAGTTGAAAGTGAACCTTGTTCTAATCCTTTCACTGTGATGCGTGTAATATTATCTTCAAATGCAATACCTTTAACGATTGATTGTTGTTCCATGTTACATTCTCCTTTTACAATTGTTCCGTTTTCTTGTTCCATACTTGAGCGAACTTCTAAAATGACATTATGATTTTTAGCAAACTCAACAGCACGCGGGTGTAATACACCAGCACCGAGGTTTGCAAGTTCTAACATTTCGTCATAAGAAATTTCATCTAATTTATAAGCATCGTTTACAACTCGTGGATCCGTCGTATATACGCCAGTCACATCTGTGTAAATATCACATTTTTTTGCGTTTAGTGCAGCAGCTAATGCGACAGCAGTTGTATCAGAACCACCTCGTCCAAGCGTTGTAATTTCAAAATCTTCACTGACTCCTTGGAAACCAGCTACAATAACAATCGTGCCTTTAGTAAGATAAGACTGAATTCGATCTGTATGAATGTCAGTAATCCGTGCACTACTATGTACAGATTCTGTCGTAATACCAGCTTGCCATCCTGTTAATGAAATCGCGTTATAGCCTTTTGCTTGCAGTGCCATCGTTAATAATGAAATAGTTACTTGCTCTCCTGTCGATAGAAGCATATCCATTTCGCGTTTACTTGGATTTTCTGTAATTGCGTTAGCAAGTGCTACAAGTTCATCTGTACTTTTTCCCATTGCTGAAACGACAGAGACGATACTATGTCCTCGTTCATATTCTTCAATAATTAAATTTGCTACATGTTGAATACGCTCAACACTTCCGACAGAAGTGCCACCAAATTTTTGTACAATCGTTTCCATTACGAATTCCTTCTTTCATCCATTTTTAAGAATAGATTAGGATATATACAAATCCCAATATTCCTGTAGTTACCAGAGAAAAACAAAAAACACCATCTCAAATAAGTGAGGATGGTGCTGTTACAGGAAAAGGGAAACAGAAAACGGAGCTAATAAAAAAAACCGCCAAAAAAGGAATACCATGAAAATGATATCTCTTTTTTGTAGATAGCTCTTCATACATACACGTCTGTACATATGACAGTTCTGTTTCTATTCGAAAACAGCCCCAATCGATACATACAGAGAAATATATCGATTTCGGCAATACTTCCTTTCATCTAATTTCATAGACATCTCTGTGTCTCCATTAGAATACTCATAAGTATCGCAACCTCTATCTCACGTTTTAGGCGAGAGTGTTTGATTTATGAAGTTGTTGGTAACATTTGTTTTATAATAATTTATATTTTTCGAGGAATCAAGTGTTTTGTATATATTTTAAAAATTCTTTCTTTTTGTTAGAAAGTTTGTGAAAAATGTAGCAAAATAAATATATTACATGTACATTAAAATTATAGTGCATTGGAGGTGGAGGAATGAAGGGGAAAAAGCCTATTTATGTTTCGGCAGAAATGAACACAACAATGGAGAAATTATGGAAATACACGCAAGAACCACATATACATACAGAATGGGATGCTCGCTTTACTGAAATTTCGTATGTAGAGAAAAAAGAAGGAGAACCACAGAAGTTTTTATATAAAACAAAAATCGGATTTGGACTTGAAATAGCTGGGGAAGGGGAATCGATAGGTGAAATAAGAAAAGAAACGGGTGAAAGAATTTCTTCTTTAAAGTTTTGGACGGATAATACATTATCTCTTATTCAAATAGGGCGTGGTTATTGGAAGTATACACCGTGTAAAGAACACATTCATTTTGAGACACAATATGATTATGATACGAGGTTTGGTCGTATAGGGAATGTAATAGATTTCTATATGTTTCGGCCGTTATTAGGCTGGGCGACTGCTTGGAGTTTTGATGCTTTAAAATTATGGTTAGAAAAGGGACTTTATCCTAGATTGCTCATTAGAAGAACAGTGACGTATTGGCTCGTATGTTTTTTATTTGCTTTCGTATGGATGTATCAAGGAATAGTACCGAAACTAGTGTTTACTCATTCAGAAGAAGTAAAAATGCTATCGGTGATGGTTGGTTCAACTGAACATAGTGTTTTTATACTTAAAATAATTGGATTACTAGAAATTATTTTTGGTGTCCTATGGCTGTTACCATTTCCAAAACGAAAAGTATTTGTCGTACATATTTTTATGTTAATAGCCTTAACGATAGCAGCAGGATTTACGAATATCGCAAGCTTTACAGAGCCGTTTAATCCAATTACGTTAAATCTACTTCTAATTGGATTATCGATTGTCGGTTATATAAATAGTACGAATTTGCCAAGTGCAAAAAATTGCAAGAGGAAGAGAAAGGGGTAATGTATGGCTAATATGTATGAAAGATTATTAGGGGATTCTTATAAAAAACTTCATCCGAAATTACAGAAACGTTATGAGATTACAGAAGAAAATAGCTTTATTGGAGAAGGGAAGATGGATGAAATTTACGGTGGTTCTTTTTTCGTAAAATTCATATTAAAAATTGCATCGAAGTTTCGAATGTTTTTCTCTGAGAGAGGTAAGGGAGTGCCATTTACAATACATAATACCGCTGAGCGTGATGAACATGGACATGAACTTGTGCGGTGGAATCGTACTTTTTACTTTCGTAATAAGAAAAGATATTTTAATGCGGTAATGAAACTTGATGAAAATGAAATTGTAGATTATTTTGGTGAACCACATTTACTCGTCTCTACATTGGATTTTTATATTGATGAGTTAGGGGCAATGCATATCTCTTCAAAGAAACAATGGTTTTATATGTTTGGAAGAAAAATCTCTTTACCGAAATTTTTATACGGAGAGGCAAACATTGTTGAAAGTTATGATGACGAATTACAATGTTTTCGAATTCATGTTCAAGTACAAAATCCGTTAATTGGTTCGCTATTTTCATATAAGGGAACATTTGTGGAGAGGAAATAAATGATATGAAAAATATAATAGTTGGGCTTGCTTGTTATATTATTTTTCTAATATGTGAGTGGTCAAATGTAAACCCAGTTGAAGCAATTATTTTATTATCTATTTTGTTATGTATACCGATGTCTTTTTGTATTATTGATAAAAGAGCACGAAATGGATCGTATTTATTATTTTATAAATCCGTATCGTTTTTATATCCGATAGCAGCGATTTGTGCAATGTTAGCTTTCGTAACAAATCAATATATCTTTGCGATAATTTGGTTTGTATATACGGGGATCGTTGCGTTATTTGGTATAAATAGATTACTAGAAAGAGGATGGACACCGTTAGAAGAGACAGCTATCGATAGTGCGTTTATTTATTTGTTTTTAGGTGGTTTTTGGTTTTTTGCTTCTGTAGCAAAGCTTTCCATTATGCACTTTAGTTCTGACATTGTTTTACTCACAGCTGCACACTTTCATTATTCGGCGTTTCTATTGCCGTTATCGGCTGGTTTAATTGGGAGAAAAAGAGAAAAGAGAAGTAAAGTATATGATGTTATTATGTTTGTCATCGTTATTTCACCTCTGACAGTCGCAGTAGGAATTACGTATTCAAGGGTATTTGAATTTTTTGCAGTGTTCCTATATTTATGCGTTATTTATGGTTATGGAATTTATGTTTGGCGTACGAAATTTAATGCTATCAACGCAAAGATTCTGCTGATCATATCGTCTAGTACACTTATGGTAACAATTATGTTTTCACTTATATACTCGTATGGGAATTTGAAACATGTAATGACGATTACAATTGCTCAAATGGTTTGGATTCACGGTGTTGTGAATGGAATTGGAGTAGCGTTACCGGCATTTGTCGGCTGGATGATTGAAAAGAGTGTTCCGAACTATAAATATTACGGGAAACCAATGAGCAGATTAAGAGGAAAGGCGACAGTTGGTGAAGCGTTTTTACATAACAGAAATGTAATAGATAGTAAGGAATACAACGGTTTAGTTGATAAAATGGATGATTTTCATAGTGAGGCATTTGACGTGACAAAGATACCTTTAAGCATTATTCGGTTTTATGAAAATACAAAAGAGTATGAGTTACAATCGCATATTAAATGGACTCGTTCGTTCCGCCTGTTAGCATTTTGTTATGAGAAAATGAGTAAGCGTGTAGGACAAATACATTTAGGAATGGGCGGCAAGTGGGAAACAATGCACGGCTCTATCATAGGGGTAATGGATGAGAAGGATGGAAGGGAGAATGTAAGAGCTTGGTTAAGAAAAAATGAAGCAGGAGCATCTATTTTTGTAGCTCTTTACTCAAAACATACGTATAAGAATGAGACATATATGAATATTGCATTACCTCTACCATATTCGAATATGACGGGGGTTTTAAAATTACGTAATGATAATAATAATTTAATTATTACTAGTAAGTTGAGAAGAAATGGTAAGGGAGATGAGGGGATTTATTTACATACTCGTTTCTTTACAGTACGGTTACCGTTAGCAGAGACGTTTATTATTAAAGAGGGCACCAATCAAATGTTAGAAGCTAACCATAAAATGTGGATATTTGGAGTTAAGTTTTTAGAAATTGATTATGAGATTAAGAAAATAGAGGAGAAGTAAGAAAAGCTTGGAGAGATTCCAAGCTTTTTTACGTATGGGTAATTGTCATAGCGACTTGTTTATCTAAGTCTTTGTCCCAAACACGTTGAATTTCAAACGTACCTTTTGCAAAAAATAATGGAAATCTTTCTTTAAACCAATTTTGCATAGGAAGATTTAGTGCTGTATCGATTGGTACCCATAATAATTTGCCTTCAGGAGGATTCGAAAGGAGTTCACCTTCAAATGAATCTGTCCAATAGTTAAATACCATATATCGAACATTTTCTTTCGGATTTACATATTCATCTAATCCCTTAAAGGTTAAAGTTGAAACAAGTAATCCAGTTTCTTCTTTTACTTCTCGTTTAGCAGCTTGAACGATACTTTCTGGAAAATCTACTTTTCCGCCGGGAGCGATGTAACCAGGAAAACCTCGATGATCGGGGCGTTTTATAAGTAAAACTTCATTATTGCGCTGCATCATACACATTGTATAGATGCGGTGTTCGATGTTATGTGAATTTGGCATAATGATGTATTCTCCTTTATATTTTTTGATAATTTTACCATGATATAATGATTTCTTATATAATTAAAAATAGAAGATTAGGAATTTTTAGTTGCTTCGTATAAATTCTATAGTTATTTGAAAAGAGGAGAGGGAAATGCAAGGGGGAATACAAAGAGAAAAGGGTTTAGGGTATGTTGGCAAATTATTATTGCCAGTTAAAGCGTCACCACATTTTAAATTTTTATGGATTGGGCAATTGCTTTCGACTTTAGGTAGTTCGATAACGATGGTTATTTTGCCAGTCGTTGTGTATTCATTAACTGGTTCAACAGTTGTAATGGGAATGACTATGGCAATGTACATGCTTCCTAATATTCTTGCGTTACCGTTTGCGGGATTAGTAGTAGATCGAATGGATCGGGTGAAAGTAATGTTATTTACAGATATAGTTCGCTGCATATTAATGCTATTACTTGCAACACTTATATTTATGGATGTATTAACAATTCCACTTCTATATGTCCTCGTAGCATTATATGGACTTATGGAAGGCATATTTCAGCCAGCGTATGCGGCTGTAAGAGCGAAAGTATTTGTACCAGAAATTCGAAATGCAGCTAATGCATTAACGCAAATGAGTAATCAAGGTATACGACTAATTGGACCGGCTCTTGGAGGATTAATCGTTTCAGTTGCATCTGCCGGAATAGGGTTTGGACTAGATGCAGTAACGTATTTGTTATCATTTTTTTGTTTATTATTTTTAAGAGAAATAAAGTTTAAAAAAGTAAAACCTATTGAAAAGAAAAAATTCGATTATAAACAAGAGTTTATGGAAGGTGTTTTTGTTTTAAAAAGTCATCCGTGGCTATGGATTACAATTTTAGTCTTTTCTTTCATCAATATTTGTTATGCAGGAATTATCGTCGTATTAATTCCATGGTTATTTAATGTTCATCATCATTTTGAAGCATATGTGTATGGATTAGGAATGGCATCCTCTGGTGTTGGAGCTGTAGTTGCTGCGCTAATATTTGGCGGGAGAGAACGGTGGTATAAGCGGGGAGTACTTGCCTATGGTGGTGTTTTAATAAGTGGTTGTGCGCTTTTAATAATGCCGTTCATTACTTGGGCACCTGTTTTAATTGTATTAATGGCAATTGAAGGGTTCGGTATGATGATATTTGGACTCATTTGGGAAACGAGTTTACAAGAGCTTGTGCCAGAAGAAGCATTTGGAAGAGTGGCAAGCCTTGATATGTTAGGTTCATTTGCTTTATTGCCACTAGGTTATGTAGCTGTAGGATGGTTAGCTACTGTCATAGGTGGCGAGATAACGATTATAACACTAGCTATTTTAGTACTTGTAACAATTGGAGTAGCATTATGTGTGCCGAGTATTCGAAGATTTGATTGATGATATAAGGGAAGGTGGGAACGACTTATATGCTTATAGAAAATTTGAACGATATAGTCGCAAAGGAATGGGACAACCAATATACTTTGCAGGAAAAGGTCTTTGAAGCAAAAAATTTCACAGTCTATATTGCTACCCATAGAGAAAATAAGCTAGCATATAATCAACTAGTATTAATAAAACATTTTTGTAACGAAAAGCCTTCCGTGCATATTTGGCATAAGAAAATTAGCACCGATGCAACAAAACTGGACATAACAAAAGAAGTGACAGAAGCCATTCAAACTGGTTTTGTAAATGAAGAGTAAGCCCTAATTAAATTAGGGCTTACTCTTCATTAAATACAAATGTTTGTTTCATTTTTTTACTTTCATTTACTGGATGGCCGTTGTAAGAAAAGTTCTTTTCTTCCCAAGTAATCACAACTTTAAAATTATGACTATTAAAGTCTAATGGGAATACCATGTAGTCAAAGCTTGTATGACTTTTAGAAATATTTTCATTAGGTGTAGTAGGTTTAAAGGTAGCTTTAGAGGTAGGATTGTTATCAAGTATTTCCACGGATACGTTTGATACATCATGACCGATGTTTTTTACGAGTAAACTATATGTATCAAATACACCTTGTTTTGGCTGGATTGCTTGCTTGTTTACGTTATGAGATTTATCAATTTCGATATACCATTGTTTAGACTTTGATGCAATTGGTAGTGATTGAAATGTGTATGCACTAGCTTGTATTGGTAGTGCTAAGCATATAAGCGTAAAGAGAGTTAATATTTTTCGTTTCATTTTTTGAGAGCTCCCATTCTTTAATGGATTTTTTGTTATTTTCTTCTCTTTTTGAGATAATATACCATACGGTTTAGGGGGAGGATATATTGAAAGAGCTCGTAAGTATGGGAAGCAGTATTTTTCTACAATTATTATTTTTGTATATATTTATTTCTGGTGTTTTATTAGAACTCAATCCATGGTATGCAGTAGTTGTTTATGTGACTATTGCTATAATAAGTCTTCTTCTGGGGGTATACTCGATGATTTTCTCTATGAAGAGAAGGCCGAATACTCTTTTTCTAACATTACCAGGTGGAATTATAATAACATTATTTTCAATGTTAATCATTGGATTTACAGTATTTGCTTATTTTTTACCAGAAGGAGGTATTCCGCCTGTCATTCGTTTGTAGTATGAGTGAATCGATGGAGTTTCTATTTTTATTTTTAGTCTTTCTAAGTAAGCGACATACATCTTAAAAAAGGAAACTGTGTAGAGATTTTTTTGCATAGTCTCCTTTTTTGTTTTTGTAATTAATAATAGGTGTGCTTAAAAATATATTGGTGAAGTTAATTTATCGATATAAAAAAAGTAGAGATTGTTTTTCGAAAAAAATTTTAATTTGAAAAAAATCCCAATGGATATGTTAAAATAACATTGTCATACAACAAGGGGGATTTGTTTTATGGAACATGGATATCTTGCTAAAGTAAATGTAACGAAAAGAATTGAATCGAAATCTAAGTACAATAAGAAACTTGAAAAATATCAAAGGCGCTTATTAGCGTTGCAGCAAATAGTAAAAGAAGAAAAAATCGCAGTTATGCTCGTTATGGAAGGCTGGGATGCGGCTGGAAAAGGCGGAGCGATTAAACGAGTGACAGAGCACCTTGATCCGCGTGGGTTTCAAGTAAATCCAATTGGAGCACCGGCACCTCATGAGAAACGGTACCATTACTTGCAACGTTTCTGGCGGAAACTACCTCAGTACGGGCAAATTACTATTTTCGATCGCTCGTGGTACGGCCGCGTGTTAGTTGAGCGTGTTGAAGGGTTTGCTACAAAGGAAGAGTGGACGAGAGCGTATGACGAGATTAATGATTTTGAAAAACTATTAACAGATGATCATTATATAATCGGGAAGTTTTTCTATCATATTAGTAAAGATGAACAGTTAAAGAGGTTTAAGGATAGAGAGAACAATCCTTTAAAAAGATGGAAAATTACAGATGAAGATTGGCGTAACCGTGAAAAATGGGACGAGTATGTTGAGGCAATGGAAGACATGTTTGAAAAAACAAATAAGTCTAATGCAAAATGGCAAATAATCGCGAGCAACGATAAATTATACGCACGTTTGAAAACGTTGAAAGTGATTATTTCGTTAATTGAGGATTATTTTGTAGAGCATGGTATAGAATTGCCTTCTTATTATTATGAAATGAAAGAAGGTAAGACGGAAGACTTTGAAACGAATCAAGATGTAGTTGTAAAATAGTACAAGGTTTACATATGAAATATAAAGTAGAGATACCCTGTAATTTTGAACAATAAAATTACAGGGTGTTTTTTATTTAGAAACATTTTACAAATAACAGAATAAGGTATATAATCAATAATCATATTAACATTGTTAATATGATTATTGATTATATACTATGTGGGGGTCTTATTTTGAAAGGAAGAGATGTTGTTTTAGGTTTATTAATGGGAAAAGAATTGTCTGGTTATGATATTAAAATTGTGTTTGAAGATGTATTTACTCATTTCTTTGATGGAAGTTTTGGGATGATCTATCCAACGTTACGTCAGTTGGAAAAAGAGGGGAAAATAAAAAAAGAAGTTGTTATGCAAGAAGGGAAACCGAATAAGAAAATGTACTTTATTACAGATGCAGGGCGTGAAGAGTTTTATCAATACATGCAAACGGATGTAGAGAAAGATGTTTTACGTTCAGATTTTTTAATGAGGATGTATTTCGGTAATTACAGCGATGGTCAGGCGATAAAAAAATGGATTAAGGACGAAATTGAAAGGAAAGAAGCATACATTGCGGATCTACGTCTGAAATATGAAAAGTGGAGAGAAGGTATTACTTTTGTTGAGGAAATTTCACTTGATGTAGGAATCGCATCGTATAGTGCTCAAGTAGAGACTTTGAAAAGAAAACTAGAGCAACTAGAAGCAAAAGAACACAATAAAATGGAAGACTGAAAAAACGTTCATAATAAATAAAGGGGTAGAAGAACATGGAACAATCAAAGGGTATTAAGATTGTCTTTTTAATGTGCTTAGGTATATTTCTTTGTATGATTGATACGACAATTATGAATATAGCTTTACCAGCGATACAAACGAGTGTAAATACTTCATTAGAAAAGATGTCTTGGGTATTAAATGTTTATACAATGACAATAGCTGTACTCGCTATTCCGCTAGGACGGATAGCTGATATTTTTGGGAAAGCAAAGATGTATATTGTTGGTTTGATAATTTTTGGTGGTGGATCAGTACTTTGTGCTTTTGCTAATACGGGCGATTTTCTTATCTTTTCTCGCTTTATACAAAGTGTAGGTGCAGCGATTTTATTTCCAACTAGTATGGTAATTGGCGTATCAGCTATGCCATTAGCAAAGAGGCATGTTGCACTTGCGATTTTGGGAGTAACACAGGGACTATCAGCTGCGATGGGTCCAGTAATAGGTGGAATTATTACACAAAATTTCGGTTGGAGATGGGTGTTCTTCGTAAATGTTCCAATTTGTATTCTTGGAATCATTTTATGCTGCATTATGTTACAAATAAAAAATGAAGAACGTATTATCTCAAAAATAGATTGGGTAGGACTACTATTAAGTAGCTTAGCAATTTTTTCTTTTACTCTCGTATTAGTAAAAGGAAATACATGGGGATGGCAAAGTAACATAGCCTTGTCTTGTTATGCAATTAGCACTATTTCTCTTATTCTATTTGTTCTAGTGGAACGAAAGGTTCATAATCCAATGGTGAATTTAAATTTATTTCAAGATCGAATGTTTGTTGGAGCATCTATCGTTGTTATATTAAGTAATGTATTTTTAATTGGAGTTACTGTATTGCTTCCGACGTTCTTGACGAAAATACAAGGTCGAACGGAAATTGAAGCAGCTTTTTTAGTGACACCTATTTCAGCAATGATATTTTTTGTCTCACCAGCTGCAGCAACTTTAATTAAAAAACTCGGAAAAGTAACTATTATTTTATCAGGCTTTCTTGTGATGGGCTTATCTTATTATTGGTTGCAAATGATTGATGTTAATTCAACAAATATAGAAATTATTATTCCATGTATGATACTAGGTGTTGGGTATGGTTTAGTAGTAGGTCCAATTACAGTTTTAAGTGCTTCTTCGTTTGAAGGGGAATTATTAACTGCTTCTCAAAGTGTCGTGTCAATGTTGCGGCAAGTAGGTATTGTTTTAGCGGTCGCAATATTTGTATCTAACTTAACTCACAACTTAACTGTAAATAAAGAGAATGTATATCGTTATGCAGAAGAAAAGGTGCGTAATATTCATGTAGGTAATACTCAGCAAGCGGAGATATTACAAATGACAAAAGAAAAAATAGAGAATCAAAGTATAGAAACGAATGTAGAAAAGCATCAAAATGAAAAATTTGTAGGGTTACATAAAGAGAAAAAAGACGAATTAATTCACCAAAAAGTAGATGAAGTGTTAAATGCTGTTCCAGTAGAATATAGAGATATAAAAAGAGAAGAAGTTATGAATCAAGTGACAAATGAAGTTGAAAAACAAGAGGAAAGTATAAAGAAAGAAGTACTCGCATTTTCGAATGATGTAAACCATTATGCTAAGAGTCAGATGGCGATGAGTTTTACAGATTTATATAAAGCGAGTGTGCCAATTATTTTAATTTGTGCTTTAGTAAGTTTGTTATTTTCGGAAAGAAAGGTTTTGAGTAAAAAGAAAAGTGGAAGAGTAGTAGAGGAAGTGTAAAGAAAACAGGCTAATAGCAGCTTGTTTTTTGTTTTTTGATTACATATTGTGAATGGTAGAATTTTTAATATAGCATGAGAGAAGTCGAGTTTGGTTAGAAAGTTTTTTAGAATGAAAGAGAAGAATGGAAAATGGCATTGAATATGTAACGTTAAACATAGTACATTAACAAGAGGGTTTAATTTGAAAGGGAGGATGAAGAATTGTTACATAAGGCGGGGGCTTTAATAAGTAATCGTATGTATACAGAAGAGGGACAACGAAAATTATACAAAAGAACGTTAATAATCGTAAGTATTTCACAAATGTTCGGCGGAGCTGGGTTAGCTGCTGGGATTACAGTAGGTGCACTTCTTGCGCAGCAAATGCTTGGGACAGATGCATTTGCAGGTTTACCGGCTGCTATGTTTACGATGGGATCTGCGATAGCGGCTTTCTTTGTTGGGAAGTTATCGCAAAAGTATGGTCGCCGCGTAGGGCTTGCAGCGGGTTTATAGTAGGTGGACTAGGGGCTATTGGAGTTGTATTGGCAGCTTTAATAAATAGTATTATTCTTTTACTAGTTTCTTTACTCATATATGGCGCGGGTACAGCTACAAATTTACAAGCGCGTTATGCTGGAACGGATTTAGCGAATAAGAAGCAAAGAGCAACTGCCATTAGTATTACGATGGTAATGACGACTTTTGGTGCAGTCGCAGGTCCAAATTTAGTAGGTGTAATGGGAAGGTTTGCTCATTCAATTGGAATTCCTGAACTTGCTGGCCCATTCATATTATCAGCGGCGGCGTTTATACTGGCGGGTCTTGTCCTTTTTGTTATGCTACGTCCAGATCCGTTACTTATTGCTAATATGATAGAATCATATAAACAAGAACATACATATAAAGGGCAACCAGTAACAGAAGAAGCGAAAGAAAATAAAAGAGGCATTACGGTTGGAGCTATCGTAATGATACTTACACAAATCGTGATGGTTGCAATTATGACAATGACGCCAGTTCATATGGGGCACCATGGTCATGCTTTAAGTGCAGTAGGTCTTGTAATTGGTTTTCATGTAGGTGCAATGTATCTTCCATCTCTCGTTACAGGAATATTAATTGATAAAATTGGCAGAACTACGATGAGTATAGCTGGTGGAGTAATCTTATTAGCAGCAGGTGTCATAGCTGCGATAGCGCCGAGTGATTCTTTAATACTATTAATCGTTGCTTTGTCTTTACTTGGATTAGGGTGGAACCTCGGTTTAATAAGTGGTACTGCTCAAATTGTTGATGCAACTATACCTTCCACACGTGCAAAAACACAAGGGAAGATAGATGTGTTTATTGCGTTAGCTGGAGCTTCTGGTGGAGCGATGTCAGGAATGGTAGTAGCGAATTCAAGTTATGCGGCATTGTCATTAGCTGGAGGAGTGTTAGCTTTCATGCTTATTCCTGTTGTGATATGGTCTCGAAAAGGAGAAAGAAATTAAAGAAGAGGTTCTAGTTATTGACTAGAACCTCTTTTTCATGCATTTAACTTAAATCCCACTCCACAATAAGACCTAAATGTGTAAGACCACCACCAAATCCGTACAGTAAAAGTGTGTCTCCGTTATTTAATTTCCCTTCTTTTCTAGCTAAATCTAGAGCGAGTGGAATAGAGACAGAAGATGTATTCCCCATATATTCCACGCTCGTTAATGTTTTTTGTATTGGAATTTGAGATTTTTCACAAATAGATTCAATCATGCGTAAGTTAGCGCTATGAGGAATGAGCCAGTCTATATCATCTTTTTGCATATTTGCAGTATGTAATAGTTCTTTTATACCTGCTGGCACCGTACGTGTTGCCCATTTATATACTTCAATTCCATTTTGAACGATTTTTTCATTTGTTTGCAGTTGTGTGCCATTCATAGTAGTAGATAAATTTGTTCTGTATAGGTGAATTCCGCCGTCACCGTTTGTGCCCATGTGATACGCGATAAAGCTTGGTTTGTTTTCATCTCTTTCTAATAAAATAGCGCCAGCACCATCGCCAAATAAAATGCAGGTCGTTCTATCGGTGTAATCAGTAACTTTTGATAATGTCTCGGTCGCTACGACAAGTACTTTTTTATGTGATCCAGAAGTAATCAAGCTATTACCGACGTGCAAGCCATATGTGAAACCAGCGCAAGTGGCATTTAAATCAAATGCCATTGTATGAGGTATGTTGAAGTATTGTTGTATTTGGCAAGCAACACTAGGGAAAACGTAATCAGCAGTAGTAGTAGCGACAATGATACAGTCGACATCTTCTAAGTTTTTCTTATATGTTGTACATAAATTTTCAACTGCTTTAATGGCTAAGTTTGAGGCGTATTCATCTTCGCTAGCGATTCTTCTTTCCTTCATTCCTGTTCTTTGTACAATCCATTCATCATTCGTATCGATCATTTTTTCTAAATCATGATTTGATAATATTTGTTCTGGAACATGAGTACCAATTGCAGTGATACGGGATTTAGAATTCATAGGAACAGCTCCTAACTTCATTTTATAACCTGATACTAATATCAGGTTATAAAAATGTCAATATAGATTTTTAGTGTATTGAACGACTTAGCTTACTATGGAGGAATTTAGCGAGTGTTGTAAAAATAATATACGAGAAGTTTCTAAAATTGATAATGAAGGGAGTTGGGCTCCTTGAAAAGAATTTTACGTATGTTGCCTTTTGTCATTATTTGTAGCTTTATTTTTATTATTTTTCCAGAGAAATCTTATGCTTGTGATTGTATTAACGTATCAGCAGAAGAGGCTTTTCAAAAAAACGATGTAGTGTTTGAGGGACAAGTAATTGAGGTTGGAAGGAAAGAAGGAGGTGGAATTGAAGTATTATTTGAAGTGAAGAAAATTTGGAAAGGGACAAATTCTTCGCAAATTATTGTATATACAAATGGTGGTGATTGTGTGTTTCATTTTGTGGAAGGAGGAGAGTACTTAATATATTCTTCTCAAAGAGGATCTGAAAAACAATTACACACAAATAGTTGTAGTGGAACGAAGAGATTAGATGAGGCAGGGGCGGACAAAGTGGCTTTACGTCAAATTGCAAAAGAGTCTGTTCCAACGAAGAAAGTGGATTTAAAAGGGGAGATGGTGAGCGGTTTCAGTTGGTGGCAAGTTGCTATCATTTCCATTTGTCTATTATTAATCATTGTTTTTGTTGTGAGAAGAACGCGCAAAAAATGACGATTAAAGTAAAAATATAAAGATTTTCTTTCGTGTGATATAGGTTGTTAAACCTTGTGAAAGCGAATTACTTATGCTACACTTTATGTAACTTAAAATGAACGGAGGGGCTTCCTTTGATCTTAATCAGATTACGTCTCAATACTTTGTGCCAATAATTGAATAGCGCTCAAAGGCTCTGTCTGTGTACAGAGTGAACGGGATTGGTCTGCCTATTTTAAAGGAACCCTTTATTAAGCTTATATGTGAAAAAGAGGGAGGGACGAATACGCCCTCTTTTTGTTTTGCCTTTATAAATAGAATGGTATCGTATAGGTGAACACTTATAGTGGATACGCATACGATCTTGGGACTTTTTGATTATGAGATAGGATGAAAGCACAACTTTCTTCTATTTCTTTGGTGAACCCTTATCCGTTTACGAAAACACAGGCAGCGACCTGTGTTTTTTATTTTACGTAATCGAAATGGAGGAATAAATATATGGAAGAATTATTACAAAGAGCAGTTTTAGTTGGAGTAAATTTAGGTAATGAGGATGATTTTGCATATTCGATGGAAGAGCTAACGAATCTTGCAGAAGCTTGTGATGTAGAGGTAATTGGACAAGTGACGCAAAATTTGCAACGTGTAAATCCATCCCATTATATTGGAAAAGGAAAGATTGAAGAAGTAGCAGCCTATGTAAATGAAGTAGATGCGAATATGGTCATCTTTAATGACGAATTATCTCCTTCGCAAATTCGAAATTTAGAAGCGGATTTAGATTGTAAAGTAATTGACCGTACCATATTAATTTTAGATATTTTTGCGCAACGTGCGAAAACGAAGGAAGCGCAGCTGCAAGTAGAAGTGGCCCACCTTCAGTATATGATGCCTCGTTTAATTGGTCTTCGTGAATCGTTAGGAAGACAGAGCGGCGGTGTTGGTACGAAAAATAAAGGTGTCGGTGAGAAGAAATTAGAGTTGGATCGTCGTAAAATTGAAGAACAAATTTCAGTTTTAAATAAAGATTTAGAAGCTCTTGTTGCGCAGCGTCAAACGCAGCGAAAACAACGTAAGAAAAATGAAATTCCTGTTGTAGCATTAGTAGGTTATACAAACGCGGGAAAATCAACGACGATGAATGCGATGCTTGAAATTTACAATGGTACAGAAGAAAAACAAGTATTTGAAAAGGATATGTTATTTGCAACGTTAGAAACATCTGTGCGAAATATTGATTTGCCAGATAACAAATCATTCTTATTAACAGATACAGTTGGATTTGTAAGTAAATTACCACATCACCTTGTGAAAGCATTCCGTTCAACGTTAGAAGAAGTAGCGGAAGCAGACCTACTTATTCACGTTGTAGATTACGCAAATCCAAATTATGAACAGTTAATTGATATTACAAATGAAACGTTAAAGAAAATTGGAGTAGAAAATATCCCAACCATTTATGCTTATAACAAATCAGATATGGTAGATGTTGAAATTCCGAAAGTACAAGAAGACCGCGTTTATTTATCAGCGAAGAAACTCGTTGGAATTGAAGAACTTGTCGAAATGATTCGCTCACACATTTATAAAGAGTATACGAAGTGTGAAATGCTAATTCCGTATGATCAAGGACAGGTAGTTTCTTATTTCAATACTCATGCGCACGTTCTATCTACGAGTTATGAAAACGAAGGTACGAAACTAGAAGTAGAATGTAAGACGAGTGATTACGAAAAGTATAAGCGTTTTGCGATTTAATAAAAAAGGCGATTCTAACATATGTTAGGATCGCCTTTTTCTTATTCTGTAATAGAGGCCCACTTATAAGAATAAATTCCTGCAAATGGACGAATAACAACACCTTTTACTGTTGGACGCTCTAAATATACAAGACCTGATTGGAAGATTGGAGCAATGGCTGCATCATCTTCAAGTAAGATTTTCTCAGCATCTTGGAACGCTTTCCAACGTGCTGGTAAGTCAGTTACTAAAGTAGAGCTCGTTTTTTCAATTAATTCGTCGTATTGTTTGTTTGAGTAACTCATCTTATTAAACGGTCCGTCTGTAACGAACATATTTAAAAATGTTGTAGGATCAGGATAATCTGGTCCCCATGTAGAAAGTGAAATGTCATAATCACCATTTCCTTCACGATCTAAAAATGCTTTTACTGGAAGTGGTTGTAATGTGATTTTTAATCCAGGTAAGTTTTTCTCCAGCTCACCTTTTAAAAACTCACTAATTTTTTTATCGTTAGACTCATCTGTTGTTATGATTGAAAGAGAAGCGTTTTGTAAATTTGTTTCTTTTTTCGCAGTTTCCCATAGTGTTTTAGCTTCTTTCACATTTGTTTCTACTTTTACATGACTTGTACTGCGAAAATCTTTATTGTCAGGTCCTTTTACGAATCCTTTTGGAACGAATGCATTCGCAGGTATAGAACCATTGTTTAAAATCGTTGTTGCGATTCCTTGTTTATCAAAAGCAAGCGAAATAGCTTTACGAGCATTTTTGTTTGCTAACAAAGGGTTCTTTTGACTAAATCGGAAAAACGTTACAGAAGGACGTTCCATCTTCTTTAAGCTCGGATCTTTTTGATATTTATCAACAAACTCTGAATTAATCGTAATTCGGTCTACTTGTTTACTTTCAAATAAATTAACAGCTGTTGAAGTATCTTTTACGATATTTACATTAATTTCATTTAATTTCACATTTTTATTATCCCAGTAGTTCGGGTTTTTTGTCATTTTATAACTTGTATCATGTTTCCATTCACTTAATTGGAAAGGTCCGTTATAAACTACATTTGCAGCTTCAAGTCCGTAATTTTTCCCTTGTGCTTCTACAACCTTTTTGTTTTGAGGATAAAATGTTGCAAACCCCATTAAACCTAAAAAGTATGGAACAGGGTGTTCTAACTGTACTTCAAGTGTTTTATCATCAATTGCCTTTACACCAAATGAATCAATTGGTAATTCTTTTTTATTTATTTTTTCAGCGTTTTTAATATCGAACATAATGTGTGCGTATTCAGAAGCAGTTTCTGGATTTACGGCACGTTTCCATGCATATTCAAAATCATGAGCAGTTACTGGATCACCATTTGACCATTTTGAATCGTGTAATGTAAATGTATATGTTTTTCCGTCTTCGCTCAGTTTGTATGATTCAGCTGCTGCAGGAACAGGTTTATTGTCAGGACCAGGCATATATAATCCTTCCATTACGTTGTTTAATGCAGCGTAAGAAAACCCATCGGTTGCGATAGATGAATCAAGTGTAGAAATTTCCCCAGCTTCTACAATGTTTAATACTTGTTTCGAAGATTCTTTTTTCTTCTCTCCGGTAGTTGTTGCCTCTTGTTTTTGACCACATGCTGTTAAAAACATAGATAATGTGATTGAGAGTGCAACGATTCCCTTTGTTTTTTTCTTCATAGTTGTCATCCTTTCCTTCATCTCTGCCTTAGTATAAAAGAAAATATAGAAAATTTCTATAAATAAATCCGATAAAGCATATAGAAAAAATATATTATTTAAAAGGTGATATTTCTGGAAAAAGAAATGAAACCAGTATAGAATAGAAATGTTTCAAAAGTCAGAATTTATTACACCTACTGTAATAAATATATATTTTGTACAGGAAGGAGAAATACACATATGCAGGCAGTTTCGCAAAAAAACAGAGTAGAAACACCGACAATATATCGAATATTATTTGCGATTAGTTTCGGTCATTTTTTAAATGATTCGATGCAAGCAGTTGTGCCCGCGTTGTTTCCTATTTTGGAAAAAACGATGAATTTATCCTATATGCAAGTAGGGTGGATTGCGTTTGCGTTAAATATGACATCATCGATTATGCAACCGGTTTTTGGTATGTATTCGGATAAGAAGCCGTCACCATTTTTATTACCGCTCGGTATGTTTTCGAGTATGCTTGGGATGATTGGACTCGCGTTTGCACCGAACTTTATTATTGTTATTATTTCTGTTTTATTTATCGGATTAGGTTCCGCAGTCTTTCATCCAGAAGGCGCCCGAGTTGCTTATATGGCAGCAGGGACGAAACGAGGTTTAGCGCAAGCGATTTATCAAGTGGGAGGAAATACAGGTAATTCTCTAGCTCCTATTTTTACAGCGTTAATTTTCGTTCCGCTTGGACAAATTGGTTCTTTAGGTTTTACGGCCTTTGCGGCGGTAGGAATTGTATTATTAATTTTCGTATCAAATTGGTATAGGAATGAATTAGCGACTGGCGCTGTGAGGAGAAAAAAGAGGGCTGCGCTTGAGGCGGAAAATGCGATTGTAAGTACACATATTAAATTTGTTATTTTACTTCTTGTTTTTCTTACTTTTGTACGATCTTGGTACGGTGCTGGTATTGGGAACTTTTATCAATTTTACTTAATTGAGCATTACGGTTTATCGATAAAAAATGCTCAGTATTTCGTATTCGCATTTATGATTGCTGGTGTGTTAGGAACCTTCTTTGGTGGTCCATTAGCAGATCGATTTGGAAAGAAAACAATTATTGTATTTTCAATGCTAGGTTCAGCCCCACTTGCACTTTTATTACCCCACGTTTCGCTCGTATGGGTCATACCGCTATTTTTATGTATCGGTTTTATTAGTTCAAGTAGTTTTAGTGTAATTGTTGTATATGCGCAAGAGCTTGTTCCTGGAAAAGTAGGAATGGTATCTGGATTAATTGTAGGGCTTGCGTTTGGACTCGGCGCTTTAGGCTCTGTAGTTCTTGGGAAATTGGCTGACATATATAGTCTACAATTCATTATGTTACTATGTAGTTGTCTACCATTAATTGGACTTACTTCTTGGTTATTACCAAGTGATAAGAAAACGATAGAATAGGGGATGCACTATGAAATTATGTGAAAATGTTACAGAATTAATAGGAGATACACCTGTCGTCCGTTTATCTAAATTTATTCCAGAAGACGCAGCAGATGTGTATGTAAAACTAGAAATGTTTAATCCATCACGCAGTGTGAAAGACCGTGCTGCCTATAATTTATTGCACGTTGCAGAAGAGAATGGTCTTATCAAACCAGGAGATACAATTATTGAGCCAACAAGTGGTAATACAGGAATTGGTTTAGCGATGAACGCGGCTGCGAAAGGATATAAAGCGATTTTAATTATGCCGGACAATATGTCAAAAGAGCGTATAAATTTATTGAAAGCATACGGTGCAGAAGTAGTTTTAACACCGGCAGAACAAAGAATGCCAGGAGCAATTGCGAAGGCGTTAGAATTGCAAGAGAAAATTCCAAATAGTTTTATTCCGCAGCAATTTGAAAATCCAGCAAACCCGAATATTCATCGTTATACAACTGCACTTGAAATTTATGAACAAATGGATGGAAAGCTTGATGCATTCGTAGCAACTGCTGGAACGGGTGGAACTATTACAGGGACTGGAGAAACGTTAAAAGAGAAACTACCAAACTTATATATCGCAGTAGTAGAACCGAAAGGATCTCCCGTACTATCCGGAGGTGTTCCAGGTCCTCATAAACTAGTAGGAACAAGTCCAGGGTTTATCCCGAAAAACTTAAATACGGAAGTGTATAACGAAATTATTCAAATTGCAGACGAAGAGGCTTTAACGACAATGAGAAATTTAGCTAGACAAGAGGGATTATTAGTTGGGCCGTCTTCTGGTGCTTCTGTTTACGCAGCGATTATGATTGCGAAACGATTAGGTGCTGGTAAAAAAGTTTTATGTATTGCACCTGATACAGGTGAGCGTTATTTGAGTATGGGATTATTTGAATGAAAATGATAGAAACCCCTTAATGGTGAAAGAGAGCTATTAAGGGGTTTGTTGTAGGTTATTTAGAGAGGAGAAGCACAATGAAACTATTAAAACCAACATATGAATATAGCAAACAAATTATGGAGTATCGCGATGCGTTTTTACATGCTGATGAACAACCACACGGCAGTAGTTCTTTACAAAATTTTGATTCTCTCGATGAATGGTTTGAAAAAGTGAGTATACAAGAAGCGGGAGAAAACTTACAAGGTAATCGAGTACCGTCTAGCCAATTTTTAAGTTTTGAAAAAGGGGAACTTATAGGTTTTGTAAATATTAGACATCGACTAAACTCAGAATTATTGCGGGAAAGTGGTCATATTGGATATAGTGTCCATCCAAATAAACGTCGCCAAGGTTACGCTACAAAACAACTACAATTTGCATTGGATGAAGCGCAAAAATTAGGATTGCAGAAAGTGTTAATAACTTGTGATAAAGCTAATATCGCTTCGGCTAAAACGATTCAAAAGGTTGGCGGTGTGTTAGAAAATGAAGTAGTTTCTTCTCATACTGGGGAAATTGTACAACGTTATTGGGTAGAAATATGATGTAGTGGAACTTTGAAAAGGGAATAAAATGTGTAATATCGAAATAAATAAAAGAAGTAAGGCTGTAATGCAATTATAGGGGGAAATGAAGTGGGATTAAAAGAGAAAGCAATAGAAATGTCAGAGATTTATAGGAAGAACCCAAAAGTGGAGGCTATTATTTTAGCCGGTTCAGTAGCTAGAAAGCTAGAAGATGAACATTCAGATATAGAACTACATATTTTATGGTCAATGCCACCAGAGAATGAGGATCGTAAAGGGCCTATTAACTATATTGGTGGAACAATTTTGTCATATCATCCTTATGAGGAAGAAGAATGGTCGGAAACGTATTTGACGAAAGAAGGAATTAAATTAGAGATTAGTAACTTTTTAACAGAAACAGTAGAGAAAGTGATTTCGGATGTGGTGGATCAATATGATATAAGTTATGAAAAACAATGTATTGTATCATCCGTGCATGACGGTGTTAGTTTGTATGGAGAAGAGAAAGTACATGCATTAAAAGATAGAGTGGTAGCATATCCAGAAAATCTAGCGAAACGGATGATTTCAGAAAATCTTTGGTTAAGCAATCGCTGGCATAATCGAGAGGCACTTTTAAAACGAAAAGACTGGCTTATGCTATATGATGTTATTTGTGAAGCACAAAGGAATATATTTGGTGTCTTATTTGGTTTGAATAAAATGTATGTACATCACCCGGCGTTTAAATGGATGCCATATAATGTGGAACGAATGATTATTAAGCCTGAAAACTTATATGAGCGTATGGCGAATGCTTTAATAGGAAAACCGGAGTATAGTGTACAGGAGTTAGAAGTGTTAATCGAGGAGCTATTACAGTTAGTAGAACACCATGCTCCGGAATTACATATCGCTGAACAGCAAAAGCGTATTCAATATGCGAAATAAAAAACAAAGAGATGTAACCCTTGTTACAACTCTTTGTTTTTTATTTTACTAATTTCCCCAGTATAGGTAAGCGTTGAATTCTATCACCGAGAATATGTGAAGCAAGTCCACTTGTTAATACGAATAAAAGGTAAACAAGCCCTCCTACAGCGCCACATATAACGACAATGAGAAGTGATTCCATATAAGTTTGTCCAGGAATTAACCATGTTAAAATTGATTTTAATGCCATCACAACAGCAGACATTGCTGCGGAGTAAATTGTAATAAGAAATATTGTTTTTGCTGTCTCACCAATTTTAAATTTCGCAAACTTAACGATGCAGTACAACATAATACTATTGGAAACGAGGTATCCAAGAATGGTTCCAAGTACAGCACCGTGTCCGCCAAATAAATGTAAGAGCGGTGTATTTACTACAACTTTAACGAGAATTCCGGCTGAGAATGCAATCATTGTTTTTCTTTGATAATCGATTCCTTGTAAAATAGCTGCTGAAACTGTGAAAATCGCACTTAATATAGCAGACGGTGCGAATGAAATTAAATATTGTGATCCACCAAGTGCGATTTCAGGATTTACATAAACCATGCGGAATGCATCGTAAGCGATGCTAGCAAGACCAAATGCAGCCGGGATTGTGAAGAATAACAAGACTTGAAATATCTTTGAAATTTGTTCTTGTAATTCTTCTAATTTCCCGCTTGTATAAGATTTCGTTATAGCCGGAATGATCGTTAAGGAGAATCCAGTTGCAAGTGAAGCTGGAATCATAATTAACTTTTGGGCATAGTTCGTTATATAAGCGAAAACTGCATTTGCTATTTCTAACGGCTCTCCCATCGCTCTAAGGACATCAGCTACAGTATATTGATCTACTAACGTGTAGAGTGGAATTGCGATGCCGACAAATACAATTGGGATTGCATATCGAAGTAATTCTATATAAATATTTTTTAATGGGATATGGGATGCTCTTGATTTTAATTCACCTTCGGGAGGTTTTAACCCATTATATTTTTTCCAGTACATCATTAAAATAGAGACGCTTGCAAGTGCTCCGATAACAGCGCCAAACGTAGCAACTGCAACCGAAGAAGCTACGGAACCCCCTAATAATTTTGAGACGATGAAGCTACCAACTAAAATGAAAACAACACGTGCAATTTGTTCCACGACTTGAGAAACAGCACTTGGTTTCATATGTTGAAATCCTTGGAAATAACCACGTGTAACACTCATAGCTGGTACGATAATAAGTGCAAAACTTAATGCTCGCATCGTAAGTGTTACGTCAGCGATAAATTGTGGATCTGGCGTTTTCGAGCGAATAATAAATTGTGATATGTACGGTGCTCCAATAAATAAAATTAAAAATCCTAAAAAGCCCATAAACAACATTAATTTTACACTAGAGTTGTATAATTTTTTGCTTGTACTATAATCACCAAGCGCATTATGCTTTGCAACGAATTTGGAAACGGCAATAGGAATACCCGCTGTTGAAAAGCTTAATAAAATACCGTACCAAGAGTATGCATATCCATATAAAGCGACCCCTTGTGTTCCGACTAATAGTTGAAAAGGGAAGAAGTATATAAAACCTAATATACGTGAAATCATTGTTGCGCCGCTTAATAAAGCAGTTCCTTTTAAAACTTTTGAAGTAGACAAAATCCTTTCCTCCTACTCGTGCTGTCTTACGTTTATCGTATATTACTATAAACCTGTTAGAGTAGTTAATATAGTATGGAACATAAATATTCAAATATTATTCACTTAAAAGTCATATTTTACATTTTCAAATAGAATGTAATACGTAAAAATTCAAAATATAAGTTGACACTATTTTTAATGTGTGATAAAAATGATAGTAATCAATTCGGAAAATAATATTTGGGCAATGAAAGGGTATAGTAGTGAATATCTCCCTATTACAGAGAGCTGATGGTTGGTGTGAATCAGTATATAGATTATTCATGAAGTTCGTCCTGGAGCATCTTTCATAAATCTCACATTATGAGGAAATGAAAGACGGTAGTTTATACCGTTATCAAATAAAGTGGTGAAGATTGTTTCACAACTAGGGTGGTACCGCGATATTTATCGTCCCTACGTATTTACGTAGGGACGTTTTTTATTTAGGTCTTACTTTGTTGTGGCTTCATAACTAGGGTGGTACCGCGATAATTTATCGTCCCTACGTATTTGCGTAGGGACGTTTTTTATTTAGGTCCTAACTTTGGTGTATCTTCATAACTAGGGTGGTACCGCGATATTTTTGTCGTCCCTACGTATTTACGTAGGGGCGTTTTTTATTAGTAGAGAGGAAGTGAACGTATTAGAAAAGAGTGTGGATAGAACAATATAAATACCGAATTGTAAAACAGAAAAAGATAAAGAGAGGAGATTAACAAATGAATTCACAGCAATGGACATCGAAATTAGGTTTCGTATTAGCTGCGGCAGGTTCAGCAATTGGTCTAGGGGCTATTTGGAAGTTCCCGTATATGGCCGGAATTGGAGGGGGCGGCGCGTTCTTCCTTATTTTCATCGGTTTCACATTATTAATTGGTTTACCGCTATTATTAGCTGAATTCGTTATCGGAAGAAGTACACAAAAAGAGGCTGTTGATGCGTATAGAGAAATCGCACCAAAAACATTATGGCCATGGTTAGGGAAATTAGGGATTGTAACTTGTTTCATATTACTTTCTTTCTACAGTGTTGTAGGAGGCTGGATTTTATTATATTTATGGAATGCAATTACAGGTAGACTATGGGAAGGAAATGGCGCATACGAAGCTACGTTTGGTGAAATCATTTCCAATCCGTATTTAGCAGTAGGATCACAGCTATTATTCATCCTTATTACTATTTTTATCGTAAGTAAAGGTGTACAAAATGGTGTTGAAAAAGTAAATAAATATTTCATGCCAGCACTATTCGTTTTATTCTTTGTATTAATCGTTCGTGCACTTACGTTAGATGGTGCAGGAGAAGGGGTTCGTTTCTTCTTACAACCTGATTTCTCACATGTAACATCAGAAGTTATTTTATATGCGATGGGACAATCGTTCTTCTCACTATCAGTCGGAGTAGCAGTAATGGTAACGTATAGCTCATACTTACCGAAAGAGGAAAGTTTACCGCGTTCAGCATTTTCTATCGTAGCTTTAACGCTTGTGATTACATTACTTGCAGGACTTGCAATTTTCCCAGTAGTGTTCGCATTTGGAATGGAACCATCTCAAGGACCGGGACTATTATTTATCGTACTGCCAGCTATTTTTAGTAAAATGGCATTCGGAAAATTCTTCTTCATCGTTTTCTTACTACTATTCTTCTTTGCTACTATTACATCAGCGATTTCGATGTTAGAAATTAGCGTGGCATCTTTAACTGCAAAAGGTAAAGGGAAACGTGAAAAAATGGCTTTAATCGTAGGGTTATTAATCTTCGTTGTAGGAGTACCATCAGCATTGTCATTTGGTATATTAAGCGATCTGAAGATTTTCGGAAAGACAGTCTTTGATTTAGCTGATTATGCAGTTAGTAACGTATTAATGCCACTTGGTGTTTTATTAGTTTCTATCTTTGTTCCTTTAAAAATGAAGAAAGATGTATTAATGAAAGAGCTTGGTGTAAGTAAAAATAAAGGCTATAAATTGTTTGTATTATGGTTATTCTTACTTCGCTTCATCGCACCAATTGCGATTATTATCGTATTCTTAAATGTACTTGGCATTATTTAAACAAAAAGGTAGCGTATCATTGTATGATACGCTACCTTTCTTACTTTGTTCTTTTTTGTAGTTCGTTTACTGTTACGAACTGATAGCCCTTCTTAGATAAAGAGTCTAAAATACCTTCAATGGTCTGTAAACTTTCATTAGACTCATCATACATAGAGTGCAGTAAAATGATAGAACCGGGTTTTACATTTTTATTAACATATTCAATTTTATCAGCAGCAGATTTATAAAAAGTATCAGGTTCAAGGTCCCAGGTGATTGTTTCGATATTGTTTTTATTTAAATAATAGGGCAGACCAATTAGCTTTTTCCCGTTAGGTGGTCTAAAATCAATTGCGCCTGTAAATCCTGTTTGGCGGATTAATGCATTCGTTTTTTCTATTTCTTCTTTAATAAAAGAAGGTGTTTTAAAAACCATTCTGTTATGAGAATATGTATGGTTTCCAACTTGGTGTCCAGATTGTACGATAGATTTTCCTAACGATAGGTTTTTCTCTAATTCATTTCCAATTAAAAAGAAAGTAGCTTTTGCATTGTATGTATCTAGTAGCGGTAATATTTGTTTTACATTGTTAGTAGGGCCATCATCAAAAGTTAAAGCAATCACCTTTTCATTTGTTTCTACTCGATTTGTTAAATCTCCAAATAATTGAAAGCTTCTTGCATTCATCAATTTGTATGTTCCGAATAATGCTACAGTAGTAATGAATATTGTAACGATTGTAATGATTTTTTTCTTCTTCATAACGCAACCTCACTATAGTTTTTGATTGGACTAAAAAGTATTATATCAAACTAAGTAATTTCATGCTTTAAAAAGGATGTGGATGCAAGGGGAAGGAATTTATCATATAATGTAATGAAAAAGGTATATTAGGAGGTGTTTACATGGCGATTATAATTCAATTGCCAGACACTGCAGCGTCTCATGCAAAGCCAAGTATGGAAATGGCGATACTTTGCGTGAGGTAGACAAGTAATATACAATTCATCGCCAAAATGAGCTTGTATCATTTTTTGTATTTGGCTTTGCACCTTATTGAAATGAACCATAAAAATAAGGGGCGAGCAGAAATGAAATACGTAAAAGCTAAGGCAGTTTTACCAGAGAGTTTAATTACTGAAATTCAAAAGTATATACAAGGTGAAACAATTTACATTCCAAAACAAGAAACGAAACATTATAAATGGGGAACACGATCTGGAGGACGAAAACAGTTAGATGAAAGAAACAAAGCCATTAAAGAAGCGTTTAAAAGTGGAATTGCTATTCATCAACTTGCAGAAGAGTATTTTCTTTCCGGAGAAACGATAAAAAAGATTGTGTATTCTAAATAAGAGGAAAAGAGTCTGATTCATATTACTTTGAATCAGACTCTTTTTGTTTTATATGTATTGGATATATGAGATGTGAACGGGCATGATAATAGAAAAAATGTGCCGTTTTTTTATAAAATGGTATACAGAGCACTTGAAAAGTAGAAAGGTGAACATATATGAATCATATTGGACAAATAACGATAGAGCTTTTAATTGGTTTCTTTGTTCTATTAATTGCTACAAAAATACTAGGGAAAACACAAATATCTCAGCTAACGCCCTTTGATTTTATTTCTGCTATCGTTCTTGGTGAGCTCGTTGGAAATTCAATATATGATCCTAAAATTAAAGTGTGGTCTATTTTATATTCAGTATTTGTATGGGTAATTTTAATTTATACAATAGAAGTGATAACGCAAAAAATAAGAGGAACAAGAAGGTTTTTTGAAGGATATCCTTCAATTATTATTCGTAATGGAAAGATTGATCGTGAACAATTAAGTGTAAATCATTTGGACATTAACCAATTACAACAAATGCTTAGGCAACAAAAAGATATATTTTCAATCCGAGAAGTTGAATATATGATTTTGGAACCTAACGGAAACATAAGCGTTCTGAAAAAAAGTAAATACGAATCTCCTACTATAAATGATTTAAGTTTAAAACATAAGCCTGTATATTTACCAATTTCATTAATTAGTGATGGAAAAGTAGTGAAAGATAATTTGAGAGAAGCTGGTTTTGATGAAGGATGGCTTTATAAACAAATAAAACAAAAGGGGATTACTAAGTTTGAAGACGTATTATATGCGGAATGGAAAACAGATGATGGCTTCTTTTGTCAGGAAATGGAGCGGTAAAATATAATCGATGTATGTAATATTTGTTTCTAAGTTATCTTTTACATACCAAAAAGCTAAATCATTGTATACAATAAGATTAGATCAACAATTTGTATGGAGTGATAAAGATGGAAGCTTTTATTAGAAGTGATCAATATAATTTTATAAAATCACAAGCTTATATTTTAGCGAATGGGCACGCAACGGCAAATGATAGAGGTGTCATTCAAGCGTTAAAATCATTAGCGATTGAAAAAATAATACATGTATTTGAGAATTTAACGGATGAGCAGAAAGAGTTAATCGATACGGTATTAACAGTTCAAAATAGAGAAGATGCAGAATCGTTTTTAATGAAAATAAATCCGTACGTCATTCCGTTTCAGGAAGTTACAGCGCAAACATTAAAAAAACTATTTCCTAAAGCGAAAAAGTTAAAACTTCCTGATATGGAAGAAATGGACATGAAAGAATTATCTTATTTAAGCTGGATTGATAAAGGGTCAAGCAGGAAATTTATTATAGCGAAAAATGATAAAAATAAGTTTGTTGGTCTGCAAGGAACGTTTCAAAGTTTAAATAAAAAGAGCATTTGTTCTTTATGTCACGGACATGAAGAGGTAGGGATGTTTTTAGTTGAAATTAAAGGTGATATACCAGGAACTTTCGTGAAAAAGGGAAACTATATTTGCAAAGATGCCGTGGCCTGTAATCAGAATATGAAATCACTTGATAAATTGCAGGATTTTATTGAGAGATTGAAGAAATAAAATGGAAAACCTCTAGTGCTTAAACTGGAGGTTTTTTATTTAAGAAACGGTAATAGATTTCTTTTTTAAAAGATATAATTTATAAATAAAACATAGGAGAGCTAAAGAAATGTTTAAAAAGTTTTTACTTTCTTTACCGGATGTTTTACTTATATGTATTGTTATCTACATAACATACACAACTACTCTTAGTTTTGTACAGATGTTAGTAATTTCAATTACAATCGGAATCGTTGGTGGTCTTGTTATAAGAATTTGTAAGGATGTATTCACATATATAAGGTGGACAATGAAACAAAGGAAATCTTGAATATGTTAAATAGCTATAAGGAGAAAATAAAATGACTAATAAAAAGAATAAAACTAAAAATGAGATAATACTTTGGACATTAACAGCTGTTGTTTTTATCATTGTATGGTACTTTTTTCAAAGATAAAAATGCATCGTACTTAAAAGGTACGATGCATTTTTATTATTTTTTTTGCCAATTTTCTTTTATAAAATCTGCACGGCCAGATTCTTTTTGCTCAGTAGCATATTTCTCTGGATTTTTTTTATAGAAATGTTGATGGTATTCTTCAGCCTCATAAAAAGGTGCAGCCGGGCGAATTTCAGTTACGATTGGCTCTTTAAACATACCGCTTTCCGCAAGAGTTTGTTTTGATTTTTCAGCAAGTTCTTTTTGCATTTCATTATGATAAAAAATAGCGGTGCGATAAGATGGACCACGGTCAAAAAATTGTCCGCCATCATCAGTTGGATCGATTTGTGGCCAATATAAATCCAGTAATTTTTCATATGGGAAAATAGAAGGATCAAATGTAATTTGTACAACTTCTAAATGACCAGATGTACCCGCTTTTACTTGTTCATATGTTGGGTTTTCTACATGACCACCTGCATAGCCAGAAAGTACTTTATGAATACCAGGAAGTTCATCAAACGGCTTTACCATGCACCAAAAGCAACCGCCTGCGAAGGTTGCGAGTTCGTATGTTTTTTCGGACATTGTTGTAATCCTCCTAAATATATATGTTTTATATAGTATTATATAAAAAGTTTTATTGCGCAATAAAAAAGATTCGAAAATATATGTAGTATTAAAAAAATCAAAAAACATGTTGACAATGAAAAGAACAACGTCCTATAATACGTTTAACAAATGAAAGTTAATTAAGAATTTTCTAACTTTATATGTTGTATATGCAAAGAAGAGGAAAGTAGATGATTATGATCGTTTCAGAGAGCTACTCCAAGGCTGTGAGAGTAGTAACAATCGAGTCATTGAAGATCACCTCGGAGCATCGCTTGCGAAAGGGAAACTGAGTAGAGGGCGACGGCATCGTCTCCGGTAAAAGGACGGGGGTCTAATTGGACCTACAGAGCTTATATTTCGTGAGAAGTATAAGGGAAGCTGAGTGGTAACGCGAAACTCTCGCCTCAGCAATCAAAGCTACTAAATTGTAGTAGTTGATTGCTGAGGCGAGAGTTTTTATTTTTAAAAATAAGAAAATGCGTAGAAGAGGAGAGTAAATGATAAAAATTGTTTCAGAGAGCTACCCAGATGCTGTGAGGGTGGTAACAATGTCATCATTGAAGATCACCTCGGAGCACTACTTTTGAAAACTAGTAAAAAGTAGCGGGGTTGTTTCCGATAGAAAAACAAAAGTCTAATTGGACTTGCAGAGCTTATATTTCGTGAGAAGTGTAAGGAAGCTGAGTGGTACCACGATTCCCTCGTCTCAGCAATGGATTGCTACAAGTATGTATGTAATCGATTGTTGAGACGAGTATATTTTTAAAAATTATGTACTGAATATTCTGTTAAAAAATACTCATCTCAGCAATCGATATAGAAATAGATTGCAAAAATAGAGAGAAAAAAAGAGGAGCGATGTGAGATGGGAAATCAGTACATTTATATGAATGGGGAATTTGTAGAAAAAGAAAAGGCAGTTGTTTCAGTATATGATCATGGTTTTTTATACGGAGACGGTGTATTTGAAGGGATTCGTAGTTACGGTGGAAATGTATTTTGTTTAAAAGAACATGTAAAACGATTATATGAATCGGCAAAATCTATTTTACTTACAATCCCGCTGACGGTTGACGAAATGGAAGAAGCAGTTTTACAGACACTTCAAAAAAATGAGTATGCAGATGCTTATATTCGGTTAATTGTTTCAAGAGGAAAAGGGGACTTAGGGCTCGATCCGAGAAGTTGTGTGAAACCGAGCGTTATTATCATTGCAGAACAATTAAAGTTATTCCCACAGGAATTTTACGATAATGGATTAAGCGTTGTATCTGTTGCATCAAGACGTAATACGCCAGATGCTTTAGACCCACGTATTAAGTCAATGAACTACTTAAATAACGTACTTGTAAAAATTGAAGCGGCACAAGCAGGAGTGCTAGAGGCTCTTATGTTAAATCAACAAGGATATGTTTGTGAAGGATCTGGAGATAATGTTTTCGTTGTGAAAGATGGAAAAGTATTAACCCCGCCATCCTATTTAGGAGCATTAGAAGGTATTACAAGAAATAGTGTTATTGAGCTATGTGAGCGACTTCATATTCCATGTGAGGAAAGGCCATTTACTCGCCATGACGTATATGTAGCAGATGAAGTATTTTTAACGGGAACGGCAGCAGAATTAATTCCTGTTGTAAAAGTTGATTCAAGAGAAATTGGAGATGGGAAACCAGGAAGTGTAACGAAACAATTGACAGAGGAATTTAAAAAGTTAACGAGGGAAAGAGGAGTACGTGTTCCAGGATTGGCGGAAAGCTTACTGTAGGTAGGGAGAGGAGTTAATTAAAATGGAGCAACAGTATACAACATATGAGAAATTACAGTGTGAAGATGTGACAGGAGCTGGACACGTTATTCAATGCTTGAAGAATTTAGGCGTAACGACTGTTTTCGGTTATCCGGGCGGAGCGATTTTGCCAGTGTACGATGCGTTATACGGAAGTGGTTTAAAGCACATTTTAACTCGTCATGAACAAGCTGCTATTCATGCGGCAGAAGGATATGCGAGAGCTTCTGGAAAGGTCGGGGTAGTCTTTGCTACCTCTGGCCCAGGGGCGACAAATTTAGTTACGGGCTTAGCAGATGCTTATATGGATTCGATTCCTTTAGTTGTCATTACAGGGCAAGTTGCAAAGTCATTAATTGGTAAAGACGGATTTCAAGAAGCAGATGTTGTTGGAATTACAGTACCTGTTACAAAGCATAATTACCAAGTTCGTGATGTGAATCATTTATCGCGCATTGTACAAGAAGCTTTTTACATCGCCGAAAGCGGGCGGCCGGGGCCGGTATTAATTGATATTCCAAAAGATGTTCAAAATGCAAAAGTCACCAGTTTCTTTAATGAAGAAGTTGATATTCCGGGGTACAAATCAGAACTCGTACCAGACAGCATGAAACTTAGAGAGGTAGCGAAAGAAATTTCAAAAGCGAAACGTCCACTTCTTTATATTGGAGGAGGTGTCATTCATTCAGATGGATCTGATGAACTGATCAAATTTGCAAGAGAAAATCTTATTCCAGTCGTGTCAACTTTAATGGGACTAGGTGCATATCCGCCGGGAGATCCATTATTTTTAGGAATGCTCGGTATGCATGGAACGTACGCTGCAAACATGGCAGTAACAGAATGTGACTTATTACTTGCTTTAGGTGTTCGCTTCGATGATCGTGTAACAGGAAAATTAGAACTCTTTTCTCCGCATTCGAAAAAGGTACATATTGATATAGATCCTTCGGAGTTTCAAAAAAATGTAGCGGTAAAGTATCCAGTTGTTGGAGATGTAAAAAAAGCGTTACACATGTTGTTACATATGCCAATTTGTACACAGACAGATGAATGGCTTACGAAAACCGAGGAGTGGAAAGCGGAATACCCTCTTTCCTATATTCAAAAAGAAAGTGAGTTAAAACCACAGCATGTTATTAGCTTAGTAAGTGAATTAACGAATGGTGAAGCGATTGTTACGACAGAAGTAGGACAGCATCAAATGTGGGCTGCGCATTTTTATAAAGCGAAAAACCCGCGGACTTTTCTAACATCAGGTGGATTAGGAACGATGGGATTTGGCTTCCCGGCGGCAGTTGGTGCTCAGCTTGCAAAAGAAGAAGAACTCGTTATTTGTATTGCAGGTGATGCTTCTTTTCAAATGAATATTCAAGAACTACAAACAATTGCTGAAAATAACATCCCTGTAAAAGTATTTATTATAAACAATAAATTTTTAGGGATGGTAAGGCAATGGCAAGAAATGTTTTATGAAAACCGATTGTCAGAGTCGAAAATTGGATCTCCAGATTTTGTGAAAGTGGCAGAAGCTTATGGAGTGAAAGGATTAAGAGCGATAAATTCAACCGAGGCGAAACAAGTGATGTTAGAAGCATTTGCTCATGAAGGACCTGTCGTAGTTGATTTTTGTGTAGAAGAAGGTGAAAACGTATTTCCGATGGTTCCACCAAATAAAGGGAATAACGAAATGATTATGAAGAGGTGGGAAGAATGAGTCATACTTTTTCATTAGTTATCGATAACGATCCAAATGTCTTATTACGCATAAGTGGAATTTTTGCTCGGCGTGGTTATTATATTTCTTCATTAAATTTAAATGAAAGTGAAATGGAGTTAACGGCAGTTTGTACAGAACAAGAAGCAACATTACTCGTCGGTCAGTTAAAAAAGTTAATCAATGTACTGCAAGTAAACAAATTATAAGGAGTGTATGGAGTATGAAAACATATTATGAGCAAGATGCAAATGTAGAGTTATTAAAAGGGAAAACAGTTGCGGTAATTGGCTATGGGTCTCAAGGTCATGCACAGGCGCAAAATTTACGCGATTCTGGTGTGGAAGTTGTAGTTGGTGTTCGACCTGGTAAGTCTTTTGAAGTAGCAAAAGCAGATGGATTTGAAGTAATGTCTGTTTCAGAAGCAGTTCGAACCGCGCAAGTTGTACAAATGTTACTGCCAGATGAACAGCAAGCTCATGTGTATAAAGCAGAGGTAGAAGAGAATCTTCGTGAAGGACAAATGTTACTTTTTTCACATGGATTTAACATTCACTTCGGCCAAATTAATCCGCCAAGTTACGTAGATGTAGCGATGGTTGCGCCAAAAAGTCCAGGTCATCTCGTTCGCCGTGTATTTCAAGAAGGAAATGGTGTTCCAGCATTAGTCGCAATACATCAAGATGCAACAGGCACAGCGTTACATGTAGCACTTGCTTATGCAAAAGGTGTAGGTTGTACACGTGCAGGTGTAATTGAAACGACATTCCAAGAAGAAACAGAGACGGATTTGTTTGGTGAGCAAGCGGTACTTTGCGGAGGTGTAACTGCACTTGTGAAAGCTGGTTTTGAAACGTTAACAGAAGGCGGATATCGTCCTGAAATTGCATACTTCGAATGTTTACATGAATTAAAGTTAATTGTTGATTTAATGTACGAAGGTGGTTTAACGAACATGCGACATTCTATTTCCGATACGGCAGAGTTCGGAGATTATGTAACAGGATCGAGAATTGTTACAGATGAAACGAAGAAAGAAATGAAACGAGTACTTACAGGAATTCAGCAAGGTGAATTCGCGAAGAAATGGATTTTAGAAAACCAAGCTGGGCGTCCAACGTATAATGCGATGAAAAAAGCAGAGCAAAATCATCAGTTAGAAAAAGTAGGAGCAGAGCTTCGTGAAATGATGAGCTGGATTCATGCACCGAAAGAATTAGTAAAGAAATAGAGTAATAGATTGTAAGTGAAAAATACGTAAGAGGGGATTTGACAAGATGAGAAGTGACATGATTAAAAAAGGTTTTGATAAAGCGCCGCATCGTAGTTTATTAAAAGCAACTGGTTTGAAAGATGAAGATTTTGATAAACCGTTTATAGCTATTTGTAATTCTTTTATTGAAATTATTCCAGGTCATAAGCACTTAAATGAGTTTGGGAAACTTGTTAAAGAAGCAGTACGTGCAGCAGGCATGGTTCCATTTGAATTTAATACAATTGGAGTAGATGACGGTATTGCGATGGGGCATATCGGTATGCGCTATTCGCTTCCGAGTCGAGAAATCATTGCAGATTCAGTAGAAACGGTTGTAAATGCACACTGGTTTGATGGCATGATTTGTATTCCAAACTGTGACAAAATCACACCTGGTATGATGATGGCTGCACTACGTATTAATATTCCGACTGTGTTTGTTTCGGGCGGCCCGATGGCAGCAGGAAAAACATCTAAAGGAGAAGTTGTCGATTTAAGTTCTGTTTTCGAAGGAGTAGGAGCGTATCAATCTGGGAAAATTTCAGAAGAAGAATTAAAGGATATTGAAGATCATGGTTGTCCATCTTGTGGTTCTTGTTCCGGTATGTTTACAGCGAACTCTATGAACTGTTTATGTGAAGTATTAGGCTTAGCTCTTCCTGGTAACGGAAGTATTTTGGCTATTGATCCGAGGCGTGAGAAGTTAATTAAAGAAGCAGCAGAGAAATTAAAGGTTTTAATTGAAAGAGATATTAAACCGAGAGACATCGTAACAGAAGAAGCAATTGATGATGCGTTCGCGCTTGATATGGCGATGGGCGGTTCAACAAATACAGTGTTACATACATTAGCACTCGCACATGAGGCAGGACTAGATTATGATATGAGCCGTATTGATGCTGTTTCAAGGCGTGTACCACATTTATGTAAAGTAAGCCCTGCTTCTAATTGGCATATGGAAGATATTGATCGCGCGGGCGGGATTAGTGCAATTTTGAAAGAGATGAGCCGAAAAGAAGGGGTACTTCATTTAGATCGTATTACTGCTACGGGGCAGACGTTAAGAGAGAACATTGCTCATGCAGAGATTAAAGATAAGGAAGTGATTCATTCTCTTGAAAACCCTCATAGTGAAGAAGGTGGATTACGTATATTAAAAGGAAACCTTGCGAAGGATGGGGCAGTTATTAAAAGTGGGGCAACTGAAGTAAAACGATTTGAAGGACCATGTGTTATTTTTAATTCACAAGATGAGGCGCTTGCCGGCATTATGCTTGGGAAGGTTAAAAAAGGAGATGTAGTTGTTATTCGTTATGAAGGACCAAGAGGCGGTCCTGGTATGCCGGAAATGTTAGCACCAACGTCAGCGATTGCTGGCATGGGATTAGGTGCAGATGTTGCGTTGTTAACCGATGGTCGTTTCTCTGGTGCTTCACGTGGTATTTCAGTAGGGCATATTTCGCCAGAAGCAGCTGCGGGCGGAACGATTGCACTTCTTGAACAAGGGGATATCGTTTGTATCGATGTTGAGGAAAGGTTGTTAGAAGTAAGAATTAGTGATGAAGAATTAGATAAGCGTAAAAAAGAATGGAAACGACCAGAACCGAAAGTGAAAACGGGATGGCTTGGGCGCTACGCACAAATGGTAACGTCGGCGAATACAGGTGCAGTCTTAAAAGTCCCAAATTTTGATTGAGCCAATATAAAAGAGATAAGGATGATATGAAATGGTGCAAAAGGTAAAGGAGAGAGTGAAAATTGAAGATATCTTAATGGCTCATAATTGCATGAAGGATATCGTTATTAAAACACCGTTACAACGTGATACAGTTTTATCTGAGAAATATGATTGTGACGTTTATGTAAAACGAGAAGACTTACAATTAATTCGCTCTTTCAAAATTCGTGGTGCGTACAATTTAATTCAAAGCTTACCGAAAGAAAAATTACAAAACGGTGTTGTTTGCGCAAGCGCTGGTAATCACGCACAAGGGGTTGCTTATACGTGTAATTTATTGAAGATTCCGTCAAAAATTTTCATGCCGACGACTACACCGAAACAAAAGGTATCACAAGTTCAATTTTTCGGTGGTGATTTCGCAGAGATTGTATTGGTTGGTGATACATTCGATAGCTCTTTCCAAGAAGCGCAGCGTTATTGTGAAGAGAATAGAATGACATTTGTTCATCCGTTTGATGATCCGTACGTAGTTGCTGGTCAAGGGACAGTGGCAGTTGAAATTATGCATGATATGGAGAAACCGGTTGATTATATCTTTACAGTAATTGGTGGTGGTGGATTAGCATCAGGTGTTGGTACATATGTGAAAGGTGTTAGTCCTGCTACACAGGTCATTGGGGTAGAGCCAATGGGAGCTGCATCTATGAAAGAGGCTTTTCTTCAAAATGATAATGTCGCATTGGAGAAAATAGATAGTTTTGTTGATGGGGCAGCGGTTAAAAAGGTAGGAAAGTTAACATTTGAAACTTGTAAAGATGTAATTGATGACATTGTTTTAGTACCAGAGGGAAAGGTTTGTACGACGATTTTAGAACTGTATAAGAAAAATGCGATTGTAGCTGAACCAGCTGGTGCACTCTCTATTGCAGCGCTTGATTTATATAGAGATGAAATAAAAGGTAAAACAGTTGTTTGTACGCTAAGTGGTGGAAATAATGATATTGATAGAATGCAAGAAATGAAAGAACGATCTCTCATTTATGAAGGATTAAAGCATTATTTCATCATTGAATTCCCACAGCGTTCAGGTGCGTTAAGAGAATTTCTTGATAAAGGATTAGGGCCAGAAGATGATATTACTCGCTTTGAGTATATTAAGAAACATAATAAGGAAAATGGTCCAGCATTAGTCGGAGTAGAATTAAAACATAAAGAAGATTACGAGCAGTTAATTACCCGTTTTAAAGAAAATAACATTCAATTTATGGAGCTTAATAAAAATCCTGTTTTGTTTGATTTGCTTATTTAATAGAAGGAAAGAGTTAGCACCCAAATAAAAAAGATAGATACAAGCGGGGAAATATAATGCTTGTTCTATCTTTTTTATAGTTAAACTAGATATTCATTAAATTCAAGAAGAATAAAGCTAGCTAACCAAAAGAATATGGCAATACGAATGATTACATACATAGTAAATTCAAAGGGAGAAAAGTTTCTCTCTCGCTTTATTTTTTTTAATAATCTCACAGAATAAAAGGAACATAAAAGCAGAATTGCTATAGAAATTTTATAGATATTTTCTAAGAGAACTATATTTTCTAATAAGCCCTTTAGCATATTCATCACCTATTCTCTAATGTATGTTACAGAGAAATGGATCTTGTACTGTTTAGTTGCGTTTATTTATTATTTTCCCTGTATCATCAATTTCTACATCGGTTGAAACTTCTTGTAAATATTGTAGAGCTTTTCTCTTTTCCTCCTCATTCACAGGGGAAACTTGGTTGTTACGGATGATATAAGGATTGAATGACATTTGGACATCCTTTCCTTTAAAAGTTAAAGTTAATACACCAGTTTCAGCACTTTTTCCATTCACATAACTTGGGAATAAAAAGTTTCCTAATGAGTAAGCGACAGGAACGTTATTATAATATTCAAACCCTTGTAACCAATGTGGATGACTTCCGACAATCGCGTCGGCTCCTGCTGTAACCATTTTATTTACATATTGTTTTTGATAATCTACCGGACGATTTGATTTTTCGACACCCAAATGCATATAGACAATTAAATAGTCTGCATCTTTCTTTTGCTCTTTAATTGTTTTTGTTACAAGATTTAAATCATACCCGTTCGCAACGCCAGGTTTATTGTCATCAGCTACCCAAGTAAAATCAGGCATAAATCGGACGAATGAAAGGAATTTGAATTTTTTTCCTTTTACAGTCATTTCTCGTGCAGTATATGTGTCTTTTGCATTTTTTCCGGCTCCAATGTAAGGGAACTTTAATTTTTCTACGTAAGAGATTGTATCTAGTAATCCCTCTTGTCCGTAATCAAGTGTATGGTTATTCCCGATATTTACGATGTCATAACCGGTGTTTTTTATAGCTTGAAGCGTGGATGGATCACTTTTAATCCAAAACAGTTGTCCAGGAGCTTTTTTTCTCTCGTTGTAAATGCAGACTCTAAATTAACGAAAGAAATATCAGCTTTTGTTATTTCTTCTTTTACATGCTGGAATGGATAATCAGCCCCGTTTTTTTCGATTACCGGACGTAATTGCCAATCGAACATTGTATCACCAGAAAAGGTGAGGGTAATTTCTGGGTCTTCTATTTTCTTTTCTCTCGTTGAAGCAGTTTTGCTAGATTTGTTTTGGAAATCGGGTTTGTCTTTCGCTTTTGAAGTAAAAGAGTGGTTAATTAATACAACAATTGGCGTAATGCAAAAGGCTATTAACAAAAATCGTTTTAGTAAAGTTTTCATAAATACCTTCCCTTTTGAGTTTATCCCGCAATTAAATTAGCAATGAGTCTATAAAAAGTAATTGGTTTATGTACAGATATAAAAAATGCGGTTTATGTATTGAAAAAACATTTGTTAATATTCTCAATATTAAGTTAACATATAGATAACCTGTAAATCAATGAATAAACCAAAATATAGAAATAAAGAATTCGAAGGGTGGTGCGACACGTTCCTAAGTGAAAAGCTTAGGCATTGTCGAACTTACAGTTCAACAGTGAACTGTCATTCCAAGAAG
>NZ_JAQFUL010000010.1:0-97603 GCF_027716265.1 Bacillus cereus group sp. Bc031 | reverse complement strand
TTGATACCCGCTGTTTGTGCACAACCACCTGATCCAGGATATACATGGGCTAAATGTTTTGGTACTTGGAAAATCGTTGCATCTAAAATACGAATTCGTTGAAAATACGTGAGCGCCGCGCTTGAAATGGCCGATGTTTCACAGATTTTACTTTTCCATAATGCCGAAAAAATATATTTCAAAAATTCAACCGCTTTTTTATCAAAGCGTTTATTGAGTCCTTCTGGACTCATAAGAGTGCCTGTGGCCGCATGTAATTGACTGCATAGTCGAACAAGCGAGTCATTCGCTGTACGTTGACTTACCCAAATACATATGGTAGCTAATTCATTTCCAGAAAACTTTCGTTTTCTTTTTACAAAACCTAATTCTTTTGCGAGTTCTTCCAAAAGAGAAGGGGTTAAATGACGATACAGTTCTTCAGAAAATAGTTGTAATTCATCTTGAATCGAAAGATTCATAAAAAATGTCACCCTTTCTAGCTAGCTTTTTAGAAAGAATAACGTTTTTTGTCACTTGGGGGTAGTGAAAATTCTTAAGTTGATGGGCATGCTGAGACACCCCAAACAGCACTTATCCATCCTTGTGCTTTTGCGCGGTCTTTCGCTTCGTCATATAAGTCACCAATGATTGTCATAGTAATTGGCATGACAGCACCAGCACCTAAACCTTGAAGGGCACGAAAGACGATAAGTTGTTCCATCGATGTAACGACACCGCAAAGTGCAGAGCCGACTAAAAAGATTGTAGCTCCGATGAGTAGAACTTTTTTACGGCCGAATAAATCAGCTAGCTTTCCGTATATTGGAGTTGAAACCGCTGTGGCAAGCATGTAAATTGCGTAAACCCAGCTAACAAGTTCAACGCCGGATAAATCACTCGTTATACGAGGGATCGCTGTACTAACAATCGTTCCTTCTACAGCAGAAAGAAACGTCATTAGCATTAAAGACATCATGACTTTTTTTCGCATATGATTTCCCCTTACCCTTTTTCAAATATTCAACAATATAAAATATAAAGCTACTAAGGTATATAAAGCAATAAAAAGGCACTGGGAAGTTAAGGGGAGGGGATATTTGTCGTTTTTTGTCGGTAAGTCGATATATTTGAAAAATCGCCGATATAATTTCATGTACCTATAAAAAAAGAAACAGGAATCCCTGTTTCTCAGTTTAATATTGCATTTTTGCATTTTCTCCAGCTGTTGTTCCGGCAATTCTACCAGTAACGAGAGCAGATGTAATGTTATAGCCACCAGTATAACCGTGAATATCAAGAACTTCCCCGCAGAAATATAAGCCGTTCGTGAATTTAGACGACATTTCTTTCGGGTTAATTTCTTTAACGGATACACCGCCGCCAGTAACGAATGCTTTTTCAATTGACTGCGTACCATTTACATTTACAGTAAATTCTTTAAAGTCTTTCACAAGTGCACGAATCTTCTCGTGAGAAACTTGTCCAGCTTGCTCGCTGCCATCAATTTCATTTTTTTCTAATAAGAATAGGAAGTAACGTTCAGGAACATAACCTTTTAACACGTTTTTAATTCCTTTTTTCGGATCTTCCTTCATTTGTTTCAGCATGCGCTGGAATAGTTGTTCACTATTTTCTTCTGGCAATGCATCGATGCTCATTTGCACTGTATTCGTTTTGAACTTTTTCAGTGCTTTTACAACGAATTGACTACAGCGAAGGGCAGCAGGACCAGATAGGCCGAAATGGGTGAAGAGCATGTCCATTTTGTGAGAAATGATAGCCTTTCCTTTCGGGTTTAATACACTTAAGTTTACGTCTCGTAAAGCAAGTCCTTGCAGTGAACGGTCTCGAATAAATGGTTCGTTTGAAAGGATTGGTACTTCTGTTGGGAATAATTCTGTAATTGTATGACCAGCTTTTTCTGCCCAAGCATATCCGTCTCCAGTAGAACCAGTTTGAGGAACAGATTTTCCGCCAACAGCGATAACGACGTGATTTGTTTCTAGCACTTCGCCAGTCTTTAGTACGACTGCTTTCGTTTGACCATTTTCATATTCAATCGTTTCAACAGGTGTATTCGTGCGGATCTTTACACCTAAATCTTTTAATCGTGTTAAAAGTGCGTCTACTACCGATTGGGCTTTATTTGAAACAGGGAACATGCGGCCATGATCCTCTTCTTTCAATTTTACACCGAGATTTTCGAAGAATGTAATAATATCTTCATTATTAAAAATAGAAAAAGCGCTGTATAAGAAGCGGCCATTTCCTGGTATATGTTTAACGATCTCATCAAGTGGTAGACGGTTCGTTACGTTACAGCGGCCGCCACCAGAAATCGCAAGTTTACGCCCTAGTTTATTTCCTTTATCAAGAAGTAAGACGCTTGCGCCTTCTTCTGCAGCACCGATTGCAGCCATTAGCCCAGAAGGCCCACCGCCGATGACAATAACATCATAATGCATAATATATCGACCTCATTTTCTACATTTCCTGCCTAAAAGAATAGCATGTTTTCCCTTAAAAGAAAAATAGAGTGAAGTACTGCTTAAGGAGAGAATTGTGGTACAATACAAAAGTTAGAGTTCAGCACTATCCTGCTATTTGTGGGCCATAGGACTAAAACCTTAAGAGTTAGGGGAAGTCTAATAGTTCTCGAATGCTCGAATAGTTCAATTTATTATAGTTTCACTTTACCCCGCATTAACGGGCAGTAAGGCTCCCACCTTAAAGTTTGCTTAGGTCAAAGAAGTAGGTGGGAGATTAACTGCCCCTAAATGCCCGATTGGTTCAACTAATAATCAGTGGGGAAGAACACCCCACTGATTAAAGTTTCACTTTATGTAGATGTAGGAGGATTTTTGTATGTCCGATTCGAAATTTCTGCGCGGAACGCTTATCGTTACGTTAGGGACATTTTTAGTGAAGTTCTTAGGCATGATTTACGTCTTTCCGTTTCATGCATTAGTAGGGACAGAAGGCGGAACGCTCTATACATATGGATACATTCCATATACGATCTTTTTAAGTATTGCAACGGCAGGGGTGCCGCTTGCTGTTTCAAAATTCGTTTCAAAATATAATGCGCTTGGCGATTATAAAACGAGCCGGAGAATGTTCCGCTCGGGAATGGTTATGATGATAGTAACAGGAGTTCTTTCATTCCTAGTACTGTACATGACGGCGCCGTTGTTTGCAGAAGCAATGCTTGGTAAACAAAGTGTACACAGTAATATAGGAGAAGTTACGACGATTATTCGTCTTGTAAGTTTTGCGCTTATTGTTGTGCCGGCAGCGAGTTTAATTCGTGGTTATTTCCAAGGTCACCAATCGATGGGACCAACTACTGTTTCGCAAATTATTGAACAAATTATTCGTATCGTCTTTTTATTAGCGGGTAGTTTTATCGTTATTAAAGTACTTGGTGGTACAGTTGCAACAGCAGTTGGGGTAGCGACATTTGCTGCATTCGTTTCAGCAGTTGGAGCGCTCGGTGTACTCATTTGGTACTGGCTAAAACGTAAAAAACATTTGGATCAATATTTAATTGAACAAACTGTACCAGAATCGACAGTGAGTACTGTTCAATTATTTAAAGAATTATTTGCATATGCGATTCCTTACGTTGTAATTGGGTTAACAATTCCTTTATATCAACAAATTGATACATTGACATTTAACTCAATTATGCAAGCGATTGGCCAAGGTGATATTGCAGAGCGAGCGCTCGGTATTTTCACAATGTGGACGCATAAATTAATTATGATTCCTGTATCACTTGCGACAGCGTTTAGTTTAACGCTCGTACCAGCGATTACAAAATCATTTACTGAAAAGCAATACCGTTATTTAAAGTTACAAATTACACAAACATTCCAGGCAAATATGTTCTTAACATTGCCAGCAGTTGTCGGTATTTCATCACTTGCCTATCCGATTTATACTGCATTTTACGATTCAGATCCATTAGGTGGACAAGTATTAATGTGGTATGCACCGGTTGCGTTGTTATTTGCTTTATTTACAGTAACAGCGGCAATTCTGCAAGGTATTAACCAACAAAAGCATGCGATTATCGCACTTATAATGGGTGTTATTTTGAAATTTGTATGTAACGTAATCTTTATTCGTTATTTCGGTACAGTAGGGGCGATTCTAGCAACAGCTATTGGTTTCTTAGCTTCTGTTTGGTACACAAATCAACAAATTAAAAAATACGCACACTATTCATTCGGTGTTGTATATAAGAGAACGTTCCAAATTGCAGTATTAACATTTGTAATGGTTGTGGTCGTAAAACTATCACAATGGGTTCTATCCTTCATGATTTCGCCGGATGGCCGAGTTGGCGCTCTTATTACAGTTGCGATTTGTGCAGGTCTTGGCGGTCTCGTTTACGGATTGTTAGCAATTCGCACAGGAGTACTTGAAAGAGTATTCGGCGGAGAAGCGTTAGAGAAAATCCAACGTAAACTTGGCAATAGATTTAAAATAAAGTTGAAATCAAAAGGGGCGTAATTACGTCCCCTTTTCTATGATAAATAAAGAAGGTGAAAAACATGAGATTAGATAAATTATTAGCAAATATGGGATATGGAAGTAGAAAAGAAGTAAAGAAATTATTGAAAGACGGCGTTGTGAAAATTGATGGAATACCGGTGAAAGATGCAAAGGTTCATGTAAATGTAGAAGAACAAGAAGTTATGATTCACGGTGAAGTCGTGGAATATAAAGAGTTTGTCTACTTAATGATGCATAAACCACAAGGCGTTATTTCAGCTACAGAAGATGATAATCATGAAACGGTAATAGATTTATTAGAGTTAGAAGATGCGATTTTTAATCCGTTCCCAGTGGGAAGACTTGATATTGATACAGAAGGTTTCTTATTAATAACAAATGACGGGAAGTTATCACATCAATTGTTATCTCCGAAAAAGCATGTGCCGAAAAAATATTATGCACACGTTGCAGGAGTAGTAACGGAAGAGGATGTAAAAGAGTTTGCTAAAGGTGTTATTTTAGATGATGGCTATGAGACAAAGCCAGGTGCACTTACAATATTAAAAAGCGATGATATTTCTGAAATCGAGCTTGTCATTACAGAAGGAAAGTTCCATCAAGTGAAGCGTATGTTTGAAGCGGTAGGGAAAAAAGTAGTCTACTTAAAGAGAACAGAGATGGGACCGTTAGTGTTAGATGAAGAGCTAGAACTTGGACAATACCGAGAGCTAACAGATGAAGAAGTAGAGATGTTAAAAACATATCAAGTAGATACTGAGAAATAGTGCTATTTTTAGGTGCAGAAAAGACCCCTTTCTAATGAGTTAGAAAGGGGTATGTATTTATTTACATACAATTATTTTTCGTTATGAGGTCATTCTCACTTTCTTTCCTGTTGTTGTCCACTTACCGCGGCAAGGGCTATACACGAGTTCATTAAACTGCAACACATTTAGATCACGTTGTATCGTTCGCGGTGTGATCCCGAACTCATCTACAAGGTCTTTCGTCGTTACCGTTCCGTTTTCATTGATGTACATATAAATTGATTTAATGCGTGTTAGCATACGAGTAGTTGTAGGTTTCAAGAGAAAACCACTCCTCTACTAGTTTTTTTTGACCCCATTCAGGAAAGAAGGTCGTTACTACCATTGTACTCTACATGATAAAATTCATGCTTTAATCTACTTAAATTTTACAGAAATTTAACAAATATTCATATAGAAAAATATTGGTAGTTGACATTGTATATATGGTCAGTCAACTAACACATAAAATTCTACGTAAAACGCCAAATTCCTGCAAATTTTTTTGAAAAAATAAAAGAAAAACTAATAAGAAATATCTGAAATATTACAATTGTTCGGTATTTGGTTTTCGTATATGGCATAAGAGATTTCGGTTTGTTATGATGAAAGAAACAATATAGTGAAGGATGGATGCGTGATGTCAGCAATTAATTGGACAGAAGAAGTTGCAAAACGAAAAGATGATTTAATTCGTGATACACAACAATTTTTACAAATTAAAAGTGTATGGGAAGAAGAATCGGCGAAAGAGGGCGCACCATTCGGTGAAGGTGTAGAAAAAGCTTTATCTTTCATGTTACATAAAGGAGAAACGGAAGGCTTTACTTCTAAAAATTTAGAAGGGTATGCAGGTCATCTTGAAATGGGACAAGGAGAAGAATTAGTAGGTATTCTTTGTCACGTTGATGTTGTACCAGAAGGAGATGGCTGGACGACTCCTGCATATAGTGCAGATATTCGTGATGGGAAGATTTTTGCACGTGGTGCAATTGACGATAAAGGCCCAACGATGGCAGCTTACTATGCGATGAAAATTGTGAAAGAATTAGGTTTACCTCTTTCAAAACATGTTCGTATGATTTTAGGAACAGATGAGGAAAGCAATTGGAAATGTGTAGATCACTACTTTAAAAACGAAGAAATGCCAACAATCGGTTTTGCGCCAGACGCGGACTTTCCAATTATTAATGCAGAAAAAGGAATTTCTGATATACAAGTTGTGCAAAATGGTAGTGAAGAGAATAAAGGTACATATGAACTTGTTTCATTTGAGTCAGGTCGCCGTTTAAATATGGTTCCTGATTTTGCAGAAGCGGTTGTTACAGGAGAAGATGTAAATGCACTTACAGTAGCATATGAAGAGTATTTACAAACTGCTAAAAAAATAGGTGAAGCAATTGTAGAAGGTAATACAGTAACGTTGCAAATTAAAGGAATTTCAGCTCACGGATCTACTCCTGAAAAAGGAGAAAATGCAGGTTTATTACTGGCAAACTTCTTAACGAAAGTTGCTCTTGATGGAAAAGGGGAATCGTTTGTATCGTTTGCAACAGAAACATTTACAGGAGATACTTTAGGAGAGAAAGCTGGTATTTCTTATAAAGACGATATTAGTGGTCCGTTAACAGTGAATGTTGGTCGCCTTTCTTATACGAAAGAAAATGGTGGCAATTTAGGATTAAACGTACGTTACCCAGTTACGACTAACTTTGAAGAAATGATTGCAAAGTTAAAAGAATATGTGGGTACTCATGGATTTGAAGTAGCTGATTATTCAAACTCTCGTCCGCATCACGTTGATAAAGACCACGTATTAATTCGTACGTTGCAGCGCGTATATGAAGAACAAACAGGTGAAAAAGCAGAACTATTAGCAATTGGCGGTGGTACTTACGCTCGTTCGTTAAAAGCTGGTGTTGCATTTGGCCCATTGTTCCCTGGAAAAGAAGAACTTGCGCATCAAAAAGATGAGTATATTGAAATTGAAGACTTATTAAAAGCAACAGCAATTTACGCGCAAGCAATTTATGAATTAGCGAAGTAATGGATATATAAATAATAAAAGACCGTCCCGATACATTCTTTGGGACGGTTTTCTATTACGTGTCGTTTGTTGGTAAGCAGATGTTCCTTGTCGAAATGTCGATATCATTTCATCTATTAACGCGACCTGAACTTGGTTAGACTTGTAGGGAAGTTAATGGAATGAGATAAGAAAGAAAAGCAACAATAGAAAGAAGGAGAAGATGTACATGGAACTGCATTATTTTGTCGCGATTACGTTACCAAATCATATAAAAGAAATGCTGTCTAACTATAAAGAGGAAATGCAAGAGGAATTACCATTTCGTTCATGGGTACATAAAGAAGACTATCATGTTACCCTTTCGTTTTTAGGTAGTGCGACAGAGGAACAATTAGAAGGAATAAAGAATGGATTACAAACACTTATACAAATGAAAGAACTATCGTTCACATTACAAGGATTTTCAACGTTTGGTATGGAAGACAGGCCGCGTATTTTTTGGGCAAAGGTAAGCGAAAATCAAGATTTGTTTCAATTGCAAAAGCGAGTACATGTTATGTGTGAAGAGAATGGATTTTCTTTAGAAACACGCCCCTATCATCCGCATATTACTGTTGCACGTAAATGGGTAGGAGAAGAAAAGTTTAATTTAGAACATATAAAGGAAGTGCCTGAAATATCATTTCAAGCGGATACGATTACTTTATACGAATCTCACGTAAAGGAGACACTGAAATATAAAGCAATTGCTGAAATAAAATTACAAAAATAGAATGTATGAAAACGTTTTTTATACAGGTGAATATACTATAAAGAACAATGTGTTACTGTATAGGGCTTCGCTGATAAGAAAAGCCTTATCATTTGCAGCTCGTTTCATTTTAACTTTAAGAATGATGGTGATTTTTTTATGTTGAAAGTAAAACGTCCATTTGATGCCTATTTAGATGAAATGAATAAAATTACAATTTTGCTCCCACATGCGTATGGAACAAGTCGGACATTTCGTTTGCAAGAAGGAAGTAACGTGAAAGATTTACCGATTGCTCATACAATTGCGCTTCCGGATGCAACGAAGTATGAGTGCTTTATAGAAGAGCCGCTAGATGTGGGGAAGTATTATACAGTACGAGATGAACGGAATGAAGAAACAGATTTACAAATAGGTGCTGTCATAAGAACAGCGATTTTCGATGAAAAGTATTATTACGAAGGTACAGATTTAGGGGCAGTACACCAAAAGGAAGCAACTACATTTAAAGTATGGGCTCCAACTGCGAGGCTTGCGAAAGTAAGAATTTATAAAAGTGATAAAGAATATACCGATCACGAAATGCACAGAGAAGAAAATGGGGTATGGGCTCATACATTACAAGGCGATTTAGCCGGAGAAAAGTATACATTTCTTGTTTGTATAAATTTAATATGGAACGAAGCTGTGGATCCTTATGCAAAATCAGTGACTGTAAATGGGAAGTACGGCGTTGTTATTGATTTGGAAAAGACGAATGTAACAAAGCGAGGGCAATTACCACCTTTACAAGCAATGACAGACGCCATATTGTATGAACTGCATATTCGTGATGCTACTATTCATCCGAATAGTGGAGTGAGTAAAAAAGGAACATATAAAGGGCTAATGGAAGAAGGAACAACAGGACAAAATGGGACGTTAACAGGTTTGTCTCATATAAAAGATTTAGGTGTTACACATGTTGAACTATTACCTTTATATTGTTTCGGTGGTGTAGATGAGGCAAACCCTTCCTCTGCGTATAATTGGGGTTACAATCCATTATATTACAACGCACCAACGGGATTTTATGCTACAAATCCTTCTGACCCGTATAACAGGATCGTAGAGTGTAAACAGCTGATTGAAACATTTCATGAGCACGGTATTAGAGTGATTATAGATGTTGTATATAATCATGTGTATGAAAGAGAGCTATCGTCATTTGAAAAGCTTGTTCCAGGATATTATTTTCGTCATGGTGAAAATGGTATGCCCTCTAATGGGACGGGAGTCGGAAATGATATAGCATCTGAACGGAAAATGATGAGGAAATTCATTGTAGAGTCTATTTTATATTGGCTTACAGAGTACAATGTTGATGGATTTCGGTTCGACTTAATGGGAATTTTAGATGTTGATACAATCAATATAATAGAAAAAGAAGTGCGAAACATAAAGCGAGATGCACTGCTATTAGGAGAAGGATGGGATCTACAAACACCACTTCCTCTAGAGGAAAAAGCAACGTTAAATAACGCAAAGAAAATGCCGCATATTGCGCAATTTAATGATCAATTTCGTGATGGGATAAAAGGGAGTACCTTTCATATAAATAAACGTGGTTTTGCATTTGGTGGGTATGTAGACTGTAATCATTTGCAGTATATTGCATCAGGAAGCCTTTTGAGTATGAAAGAAACAGGTTTGTTTCTAGAGCCTGTGCAAAGCATTAACTATGTAGAATGTCATGACAATATGACGATGTGGGATAAACTAATGCGCAGTAATGAAGAGTCGGAAGAGATTTTGAAAAAACGTCACGTGCTAGCAACTGCAATGGTGATTCTGTCGCAAGGCATCCCTTTCTTACATGCTGGGCAAGAGTTTTATCGTACGAAGCAAGGAAATGAAAATAGTTATAATGCAAATGATGAAATCAATCAATTAGATTGGGATCGAAAAGAGAAAGAAATAGAGACCGTTAACTATATAAAAGGTTTAATTGCGATTCGTAAAGAGCACGGAGCATTCCGGTTACAAAATGCAGACCTAATAAAAAAGTATATGACTTTTTTGCAAACATCTCCAGAAGTACTTGCATATCATTTAGAAAATGTAGAGTCATTTGGACCGTGGAAAGAAATTGTCGTTTTATTTAATAGCAGTTTAGAAGCGAAAACGGTGCAACTGTCGAAAGAAGAAACGTGGCATGTGTTAGTAAACGAAAAGCAAGCGAAAATAGAGCCAATTTCTTCATTTAGAGGAAAGGAACTTAGGCTCGCTCCGATTAGCACGTATATATTGACGATAATGTGACAAATCGCTACTTGACGATGAGAATGTAATAAATGTAGAATTGACAAAGGTGACGATTTTGATAAGTTGTCATTCTATGGCTGGTTTTGTAAAATAAAATAGAGAATTTTTGGCTTATGCCAAGTTTTCTTTTCATTTACAGTAAAATATATATGAATCCACAACATGTGTAGAAATGTTGCGGTTTTTCTTTTCATAACTATAAAAGATAAGGATTTGTTAACGGGTAATGAATATGGAATGGTTGGAACAATTATTAGGAAAAGAGTGGAGTCTTGTACCGGCTGGTGGAGTAACGGGCGATGCATATATTGCGCAAAACGGACAACAGAAGTTATTTTTAAAGCGGAATACATCGCCCTTTTTAGCGGTATTGTCAGCAGAAGGAATTGTTCCAAAATTACTTTGGACAAGAAGGGTAACGAACGGTGATGTAATTTCTGCTCAAAAATGGCTTCCGGGACAGAAGTTAGAGCCAGAGGATATGAAACTAGAACGTGTTGCGAAACTTTTGAAGAAAATACACTCCTCTAAAGCACTTGTGCAGATGATTCAGAGACTTGGGAAGCAGCCGCTTCACGCACAAGAGTTATTACAACAACTGCAACTTGTTTTAAGAGGAGATATAAGGGATGAGGAAACAATTCAACAAGGTCTTCAATATTTAATGGATTCATTAAAAGATATTGAATACAACGAATTCGTTGTATGCCATTGTGATGTAAACCATAACAATTGGCTATTGTCGGATGAAGATGAGTTGTTTTTAATTGATTGGGATGGAGCTGTAATTGCTGACCCAGCTCTAGACCTCGGTATGTTATTATATTGGTACATTCCGCGCCAAGAATGGAGTGAGTGGCTCGGTTACTATGATATTGAAATGGATGAATCGCTGCTTAAACGTATGAGATGGTATGTGATAGCACAAACGATTTTGTCTATTCAATGGCATACAACAAAAAAACAGCAAGCAGAAGCTGAATATTGGCATCAATATTTACAGCAACTACTTGCTTCAGAGTAATACTTAAGAAAAATTGTCCATTCCAGCAATCCACTGAGTAAGTTGTTCTTGATTATTGGAAATGTGGTTGTCCAAATTAGAGGAAGATTTACCCGATTGACTATAAGAATATACATCGTTTAGCATTGCTTTAGCGTCACTACTTATATTATCGTTTGCGAGTAACGATTGAATGAGACGCTCTAATTGCTCGCATTCAGAAACTGTCCCGCAACAATCACTTTGGTGATTGACTAAAATATCTTTCAGCACTTCTAATTGATGTTGTTGATTAATTGGCATGAACGGATCATCCTTTCGATTGTTTTTCTCTTCTTAGAAAAGTAAGAGAAAAAGCTGTTTCGTCATGGAATGTTTAATGCTGTATGTAGTTTTTATCAAAATGGTACATCTTATACTTGAAAGAAACGGACCGAGTGCTCGTACGTACTTGGTTTTTTGTTTGGTAGATTGATTAAAAACAGAAAGAAGGAATTATTCCTTTAAAATAGCTATGTAAAGAGAGGGAAACATCTATGCGTTTAAGACATAAACCATATGCAATGGATCGAATTAATGAGTATTCACATATCGTAATCGGAAACCCAGAGGAGCGCGCTGGTAACTGGAAAGAAGTGTTTGGAAATGAGCAACCCATTCACATCGAAGTAGGTACAGGTCGTGGCCGCTTTATGTATGATATGGCAAAAGCCAATCCACATATTAATTATATTGGAATTGAAAAATTCACAAGTGTTGTTGTAGATGCACTGGATAAATTAATTGAAGAAGAATTACCGAACTTAAAGTTAATTAATAAAGATGCTGAAGATTTAACAGTTTTCTTTGCAAAAGGTGAGATCGATCGCGTGTATTTAAACTTCTCAGATCCATGGCCAAAGAAACGTCATACGAAGCGTCGTTTAACGTACAAAACGTTTTTACGCAATTATGAAGAAGTGTTAGTAGAAGGCGGAGAAATTCATTTCAAAACAGATAACCAAGGTTTATTTGAATATTCTCTTATGAGTATGGCGGAGTATGGTATGTTACTAACTTACTTAAGCTTAGATCTTCATAACAGCGACTTTGAAGGTAACATTATGACTGAGTACGAAGAGAAATTCTCTAGTAAAGGTCATCGCATTTACCGAGTAGAAGCAAAATATCGTACAGAGCCTATGCAGTAATGCATAGGTTTTTTTTGTGTCTAAAATAATCAGAATTTTATGTTAGTATTGTAAGAAAAGGGGGATGAAAAATGGAACAGTTACAAGTTGGAGATATAAAAGTGACGTGGCTAAAAGGTGGGAACACACATTTAGATGGAGGAGCAATGTTTGGCGTTGTACCGAAAGTACTTTGGTCACGTAAATATAAACATAATGATACAAATCATATTTATTTACGAACAGATCCGTTACTTTTACAAACGAAAGATGGCAACATACTCATTGATTCTGGTATAGGAAATGGTAAATTGAATGAAAAGATGAAGCGGAATCAAGGTGTAACGGAAGAGTCGTCAGTTGAGAATTTTTTAGAAAAGCTGGGACTAAAGCCTGAAGATATTCATTACGTTTTAATGACGCACCTTCACTTTGATCATGCATCTGGTTTAACGAAATGGGAAGGCGATCAACTTGTACCAAATTTTCCAAATGCGAAAGTTTATGTAAGTGAAACAGAGTGGAATGAAATGAGAAATCCAAATATTAGATCCCGTAATACATATTGGAAGGAAAATTGGGAGCCAATTGTAGACCAAGTTGTTACGTTTCAGCAAGAAATAGAAATTACGGATGAAATAAAAATGGCGCATACGGGAGGCCATAGTGACGGACACGCAGTGATCGCTTTAGAAAGCAAAGGGGAAACGATGCTGCATTTAGCAGACCTATTGCCGACGCACGCCCATCAAAATGTATTATGGGTCATGGCTTATGATGATTATCCGATGACATCGATTGAAAATAAGCAAAAGTGGATGAAGTATGGTGCTGAAAACGATGCTTGGTTCACTTTTTATCATGACGCGTATTATCGCGCAGTAAAGTGGAATGAGGAAGGTCATATCGTAGAAAAAATAGAACGGAAAACGGGTATAGAAGCATAAAAATGGGAGGGTGTTCCAGCAGTCTGTTGGAGCAGTCTCCTTTTTGTTGTCGTTTTTTGTCGGTAAGTCGATATATTTCAAAAAACGCCGATATAATTTGAGTTACGGTCGATATATTTCAAAAATCGCTGATATATTTGGAGTTGCAGCCGATATATTCGAAAAAACGCCGATATAATTTCAATCACTATCTGCAATTAAAAAATAAGAGGTTCACCTAATGGGAACCCTCCTTTTTATGCTGCTATAACCTCTAAAACAGTACCTGTTTTAGCATCAACTAAAAATTCAAATCGTTCTTGTATATCATTTAACATCGTTGTAAGACCGCCGCGATACACTTCATACGCGACATCATATTTTTCAAATGTCTCTGGAACCATATGTACCCAAGAGCCAGTAATTTCACCTTTATGACTTAATGCTTGTTTTACCATTTTCAATGCTTTTTCTGAAGAAATATGGGATTGTTCTTGTACTTTGTTTGCAACGAAATAACCAGCTGCGAACCCAACGCCAAGACCTGCTACTAAACCTTTCCAGCTCATATATTCACCTCAATTCTATAAAATAAAAATAGTGTACCGATAATAATTATAAAGCAAATACAGCTAAAAAAGAAGAAACTAGAAACATTTCGAAAATTTCGTTACAATAAAAGAGGTATTCTACTAAGGTTTGAAAGAAGGGGACTTCGTGAATAAAGAGACATTACAATTATTTCGTACGTTAACAGAATTACAAGGTGCATCAGGTTTCGAACATGATGTACGCCGTTTTATGAAGCAAGAATTAAGCAAATATGCAGATGAAATTGTACAAGACGGTTTAGGTAGCGTATTTGGTCTGAAAAAAGGGGACGAAACTGGCCCGCGTGTTCTTGTAGCAGGTCATATGGATGAAGTAGGTTTCATGATTACGCAAATTACGAAAAACGGAATGCTTTGTTTTCAACCGTTAGGCGGCTGGTGGAGCCAAGTACTATTAGCTCAGCGCGTTCAAGTTATGACGAAGAATGGCCCTGTTATTGGGGTTGTTGGTTCTATTCCTCCTCATTTATTAAGTGACGCGCAACGTGCAAAACCGATGGATATAAAAAATATGTTAATTGATATAGGCGCAGATAGCTATGAAGATGCGATTGAGATTGGTGTAAAACCAGGACAACAAATCGTGCCAATCTGCCCGTTTACGCCGATGGCAAACGAAAAGAAAATTATGGCGAAAGCTTGGGACAACCGTTATGGATGTGGCCTTGCAATCGAATTACTAAAAGAATTAAAAGACGAAACATTACCAAACACATTGTACTCTGGTGCGACTGTACAAGAAGAAGTTGGTCTTCGCGGTGCTCAAACTGCTGCAAATATGATTCAACCAGATATTTTCTATGCGCTTGATGCAAGCCCAGCTAACGATGCATCTGGTGACAAAACACAGTTCGGTCAATTAGGAAAAGGTGCTCTTCTTCGTATTTATGACCGTACGATGGTAACGCATAGAGGAATGCGCGAATTCATTTTAGATACAGCAGAAACACACAACATTCCGTACCAATACTTTATTTCACAAGGTGGTACAGATGCGGGCCGTGTACATACAAGTAACTCAGGTATCCCATCAGCAGTAATTGGTGTTTGCGTACGCTACATTCATACACATGCTTCTATTTTACATGTTGATGACTATGCAGCAGCGAAAGAACTAATTACGAAGCTTGTAAGAGCAACAGATAAAACGACGTTAGAGACAATTAAGAATAACGCGTAGAGAAGAAGGGCGAAAAACCCTTCTTTTTTTAGATTGAATAGATGCTCGAGCGATATATGGTAGCGGTCAGTGCTTAATTGATTCTCGTACGGGGATTAAAACCCCGGGTAGGAAGTGAGAGTAAGGTTGCTTTTGAGTTCGAGGTCCGCAATGTTGTGAGAAAAACTCTTCTTTTTCAGAGTGAAGAGACAAACAAGCGATGTGTGGTGGCCGTGCTCCCGTGTATAAAGAACAATTTGATTAAGGGAAAATGATAAATTTTTATAGAGGTGAATGAAATGAAAGTAGTAGTTGGATCGAAGAATAAAACGAAGGTTGGAGCTGTGGAGAAGGTTTGGAAAGATGCCGAAATTACATCTCTTTCTGTTCCTTCAGGAGTAGCAGCACAACCGTTTTCAGATGAAGAGACGATGCAAGGAGCGATCAATAGAGCGAAGCGAGCGCTAGAGGAAGGGGAAGCTCAAATTGGCATTGGACTAGAAGGCGGCGTGATGAAAACGGAGTACGGTTTATTTATGTGTAATTGGGGCGCACTAGCAACAAGTGATGGTAAAACATTCGTTGCCGGCGGGGCGCGTATTACGTTACCGGATGATTTTTTAGCACCTCTTGAAGAGGGCAAGGAGTTAAGTGAAGTGATGGAAGAGTTTGTACAGAGAAAAGATATTCGTAGTCATGAAGGTGCTATCGGTATTTTTACGGATGATTATGTGGACCGTACGGAATTATTTGTACACGTTGTTAAGTTACTTGTTGGGCAATATAAGTATGATGAAAAGCAAGCATAAACCTTGCACCGTGCGCGATGTATGGTAGTATAAAGGAAAGATTATAACATGAAAAAATGCACTCGTTAGAGGAGGAAATATAGATGAAATCATTAGAAAGCATGGAGCAATTCCAAGAGTTAAAAAATGAAGAGAATGTAATCTTTATGTTCTCAGCAGAATGGTGTCCAGACTGCCGCTTCGTAGATCCATTTATGCCAGAAGTAGAAGAGAAATATAGTGATTTCTCATTTTACTACGTAGATCGTGATGAGTTTATTGATCTATGCGTAAAATTAGACGTATTTGGCATTCCGAGCTTTGTAGCGTACAATAAAGGTGAAGAAACAGGTCGCTATGTAAACAAAGATCGTAAAACACAAGAACAAATCGAAGAGTTCATTGAAGGTTTAAAATAAGGCAATTTGCCAATTGAATTGTAAAACAACCTCTACCTTCGCGGGGGAGGTTATTTTTTTGGAAGGGAGGAAAAAGAGATGAAGATGACAAGTAAAAAGATGAAAGACGAGTTAATGAAGAGATTATCTCGCCCGGAATGGGACTTTCAGTATGATAGTGAGAAAGAAGTTCTACGTATAGAACAGAAAGACTCAAAAAAAGGTATTAACGTATCGCTTCCAGGAGTTGTAGCAAAATGGGAAGTGAATAAAGAAAAGGCGATTGAAGAGGTTGCCTACTACGTACAAGAAGCGTTAATTGCGATGCATAAGGAAGAAAATAGCGCGGCGAAAATTTTACCTGTTATTCGCTCTACTTCTTTCCCGAAACAAGCAGAAGAAGGAAATCCGTTTATTATGACGGATCATACGGCGGAAACACGTATTTACTATGCGCTAGATTCGAATAAAACATATCGTCTCATTGACGAGCGTTTATTACAAAAATTAGGGCTTACAGAGCAACAAGTACGTGAAATGGCATTATTCAACGCTCGCTCATTAGGTTATGAATTTAAACAAGACACAGTAGCAGGTAATACATTCTACTTTTTAAACACAAATGATGGGTATGATGCCACTCGTATTTTAAACGAATCGTTACTACAATCGATGCGTGAAAAGATTTCTGGTGACATGGTTGTTGCTGTTCCTCACCAAGATGTATTAATTATTGCTGATATCGTCAACGAAATCGGTTATGATATTATTGCACAAATGACAATGAAATTTTTTGCCGAAGGGCATGTTCCGATTACAGCACTTTCATTCGTATATGAAGATGGGGACTTTGAACCAATCTTCATTTTAGCGAAGAATCGGAAGAAGACAGATGGAAAAGAGAAAGGATGAACGAAGTGAACGTTTTTTACAACCTTGAAGGAATTGGTGACACTCTAATTGTTGCCTTACAAGATATTACTTTAGAGAACCGTACTTTTGATCGCAAAGGAGATGTTGCACGCGTATATGACCGTGAAAGCAACGAAACAGCAGGATTCAACATCTTTAATGCATCTTCTTACTTAGAAGTAAAAGAAACAGGTAACCTTACATTAACGAAAGAACTTGTAGAAAAAATTAACGAAATTTTAGCGAAGAACGGCTTTGAAGAAACAGTAGAAGCAGATCTTTCTCCGAAATTTGTTGTAGGCTATGTAGCTGAAAAAGAGAAACACCCAAATGCCGATAAGCTAAGCATCTGTAAAGTAGAAATCGGTACAGAAACATTACAAATCGTATGTGGCGCACCAAACGTTGATGCAGGACAAAAAGTTGTCGTTGCAAAAATCGGCGCTGTAATGCCAAGCGGTATGTTAATCAAGCCAGCTGAGCTTCGCGGAGTTCCTTCTGCTGGAATGATTTGTTCAGCACGTGAATTAGAGCTTCCAGATGCTCCACAAGAAAAAGGTATTCTTGTATTAGAAGATAGCTTTGAAGTTGGACAAGAGTTTAAATTTTAATTGATATAGGAAAAGAGAGGTTGTCCTTTTGGGCAGCCTCTCTTTTCTATTGAATCTTTGATATATTGTGAGTTGTGATAGATATATGTAGAAAATCGTTCATATTCATAAGGATGTCACCTTTTTTCTTAAAATCTATATTGTGTTTTATAAACAAAATAGTTAAAATTTAGAAAAATAGAAGGGGATAGACGTATGAAACAACAACTAAAAATCGCAGAACTTCTGAAACGAATTGAAACTTCAAAACAGCAAGATATCGAGTTAGGTACTTATGAGATATATTTGTTTAGTGAAAATGAATTAGAAAAAGGACAAATTGGTTATCGATATGATAAACATAAAAATTCATTAATAAGTAAAGAACACGGAAAATGGAAAGATGAATGGATTGTTATTGGATATGAAACAGATATGGGAGACCCAGTTTTCGTGAATATCGATGATGATGCGTATCCAGTGTATACGGCAGAGCGTGGTACAGAATTGTGGCAACCCGTTCATATTGGAAATATAGATGAGATTATAAAACAATTATAAAAAACTTTGAGACCGGTGCAAAGTGTAACGGATAGTGTAGATGAGTATCGGAAGAGTAAAGCTTGAACGCATTCTTACATGTAAGAATGCGTTTTTCTATATGAAAACACTCGTAAATTAGAATATTATGGATAAATATGACATGCTTAATTTTACCTGCACTTTTTGCCGAATGCTGATACAATAAAGGATGTTACTATTTAGTAGAAAGAGTGGTAAGCATGTTAGATTGGATGAAAAAGCTGTTTAACAAAGAGGAAGAACAAACAGCGATGAATAAAGAAGTACAAAAGCAAGTTGAAAGTCAGCCGAAAATTCCTCGTGTAAACCACTACACTGAAGCAAGAGAAGCACAAATGGCAAGTAGGAATGCAGGTAAATGCCGTTTTCCATTAGTACCGGATAATGGGTTCGATGAAGAGGATGTTATAGAAACAGGGCGTTTTGAAGAACAACCTGTTCAAGCTGTAACATATGAGAATCAGCCTATTCAAAGAGGAATCAAAGTGGAAAGAAGCAGACGACAGTATGTGGAGAAGGTAGTTTCTACATATGAAGAGCCGGAAATACAATATGAACCGGAGCGAGAGCCTGTCGTAAAGAAAGCATCTACACCAGCGCAAGAAAGTAACCGTAGACCATTTCGTCCAACAGAAATGATTTCGCCAATTTACGGATATAACCGTCCTTCAGTAGAGAAAAAGGAAGAAAAGCAGGAGGAAGTAAAGGAAAGAGAAGACCTTGAAATATCTGTAGAGGGCAAATCAGTCGTTGATGCATGGTTAGAGAAAAAAGGATATACATTATCTGATTTCTCAGAAGGACAAGCACCGACTTCTTCTAGTCATAGAGCTGCTAACGAGCAAGGAGAGCAACAATATGAAGAGAGTAAAAAGGAAGAAAAGTCAGTTGTTGATCAATGGCTAGAGAAAAACGGTTATGAAATCGAACGCCAAGAGCCTATAGTGGAAGAAAAAGAAGTGGTTCAAGAAATGAGTGCACCGCAGGAAGTTCCAGCGGCTGAATTACTTCATGAAACAATTGCTGAGCGCATGGAAGGTGCGAAGCAAGAAAGTGATGTAGTGGACAAAAACATTCTACAAGAGGAATTAGTAGATTCTAAAGTAGAGCACGAGGATACAATATTATCAGAAGAAATTAAACGTAGTACAGAAATAGAACAACCTACTATTGAAGTAGAAAAACAAGCACCAGAAGAATCAGTGATTGTCAAAGCAGAAGAAAAACTTGAAGAAACAATTGTTGTAGAAATACCAGAAGAAGTGGAAGTAATTGCGGAAACAGAAGAGTTAGAAGAAGTAGAAGTAATTGCAGAAACAGAAGAGTCAGAAGAAGTGGAAGTAATTGCGGAAACAGAAGAGTCAGAAGAAGTGGAAGTAATTGCAGAAACAGAAGAGTCAGAAGAAGTGGAAGTAATTGCAGAAACAGAAGAGTCAGAAGAAGTAGAAGTAATTGCGGAAACAGAAGAGCAAAAAGAAGTGGAAGTAATTGCGGAAACAGAAGCACTAGAAGAAGTGGAAGTAATTGCGGAAACAGAAGAGCAAGAAGAAGTAGAAGCAATTGAGGAAGCGGAAGAGCAAGAAGAAGTAGAAGCAATTGAGGAAGCGGAAGAGCAAGAAGAAGTAGAAGCAATTGAGGAAGTGGAAGAGCAAGAAGAAGTAGAAGCAATTGAGGAAGCGGAAGAGCGAAAAGAAGTAGAAGTAATTGCAGAAACAGAAGAGTCAGAAGAAGTGGAACCTGTAGTACTTGAGGAAACGCAGCAAGAAATGGTGTTAAATGAAGCAATTGAACAAAAGAATGAATTCATACATGTTGCTGAGGCTGATGAACAAACGAAAAAAGATGTTCAAAGCTTTGCGGATGTTTTAATTACAGAAGAACAATTAGTTGTAGAAGAAACACCGATTGTAGAAGAACAACCAGTTGCAGAAGAAACACCGATTGTAGAAGAGCAGCCAGTTGTAGAGGAAGCACCGGTCGCAGAAGAACAACCAGTTGTAGAAGAAACACCGGTCGCAGAAGAACAATTAGTTGTAGAAGAAACACCGGTCGCAGAAGAACAATCAGTTGTAGAAGAAGCACCGATTGTAGAAGAACAACCAGTTGTACAAAAAGAAGAACCAAAACGTGAGAAAAAGCGTCACGTACCATTTAATGTTGTTATGTTGAAACAAGATAGAGCGCGATTAATGGAAAGACATGCGTCTAGAACGAATGCAATGCAACCTTCTATGAGTGAACGAGTAGAGAATAAGCCTGTACATCAAGTAGAAGAACAGCCACAAGTGGAAGAAAAACCAATGCAGCAAGTAGTGGTAGAACCACAAGTGGAAGAAAAACCAATGCAGCAAGTAGTGGTAGAACCGCAAGTGGAAGAAAGACCAATGCAACAAGTAGTAGTGGAACCACAAGTGGAAGAAAAGCCAATGCAGCAAGTAGTGGAGCCACAAGTGCAGCCAGTACAACAAGTAGTGGCAGAGCAAGTACAAAAGCCAATTTCAAGTACGGAAGTAGAAGAGAAAGCATATGTTGTAAATCAAAGAGAGAATGATGTGCGCAATGTATTGCAAACGCCACCGACGTATACGATTCCATCATTAACATTACTATCGATTCCGCAGCAAGCAGCGTTAGATAATACGGAATGGTTGGAAGAACAGAAAGAATTATTAGATACAACGTTTAATAATTTCCACGTTGGCGCACATGTTATTAATGTATCGCAAGGTCCAGCAGTAACTCGTTTTGAAGTACAGCCAGACCCAGGTGTAAAAGTAAATAAAATTACAAACTTAAGTGATGATATTAAGCTAAGTTTAGCTGCGAAAGATATTCGTATTGAAGCGCCGATTCCAGGGAAGAGTGCGATTGGAATCGAAGTTCCCAATAAAGAAAGTAAGCCAGTATTTCTTCGTGAAATTTTAAGAAGTCCTGTGTTTACAAAGAGTGAATCACCGCTTACGGTTGCGCTTGGACTTGATATTTCAGGTGATCCAATTGTAACGGATATTCGAAAAATGCCACACGGACTTATTGCAGGTGCAACAGGTTCAGGTAAAAGTGTGTGTATTAACGCCATTTTAACGAGCATTTTATATAAAGCGAAACCACATGAAGTGAAGTTAATGTTAATCGATCCGAAGATGGTTGAGCTTGCACCATACAATTCTGTTCCACATCTTGTAGCACCTGTTATTACGGATGTAAAAGCAGCGACAGCTGCATTAAAATGGGCAGTTGAAGAAATGGAGCGCCGTTATGAATTATTTGCGCACGCAGGAGCTCGTGATTTAACTCGTTACAATACGATTGTAAGTGAGCGAGAAATTCCGGGAGAGACATTACCTTATATCGTTATTGTCATTGACGAGCTAGCCGACTTAATGATGGTAGCACCTGGTGATGTTGAGGAAGCGATTTGTCGTATTGCGCAAAAAGCACGTGCTTGTGGTATTCATTTATTAGTAGCGACGCAGCGTCCATCTGTAGATGTTATTACAGGTTTAATTAAGTCGAACATTCCAACGCGTATTGCGTTTACTGTATCATCTCAAGTTGATTCGCGTACGATTATTGATATTGGGGGCGCGGAGAAATTACTTGGCCGTGGTGATATGTTATTCTTAGGGAACGGTACGTCTAAGCCAGTTCGTGTACAAGGTGTATATGTATCGGATGATGAGATTGAAAAGACAGTTGATCATGTGAAAAAGCAAATGAAGCCGAATTACTTATTTAAGCAAGAGGATTTATTAGCGAAAACAGAACAGGCTGAGTCGGAAGACGAATTGTTCCTTGATGCATGTCAATTTGTTGTAGAACAAGGGGGAGCGTCCACATCTTCTGTACAGCGAAAATTCCGCATCGGTTATAATCGCGCGGCACGTCTCATTGAAGAGATGGAATCGCAAGGAATTATTTCTGAAGCAAGAGGAACGAAGCCAAGAGATGTCCTTATTTCTGAGGATGAATTTGCCGCTATGCAGGAAACAAATGTATAGTAAACGGTTTTGCTGTATACTAAGAGAAAATGTTGGATAGTAAAGTAGGGAGTAAAGCGACATGAAAGAAATTGAATTAAAATTAAAAGGTGAAATAAATAGACTAACAAATAAAACATTTAAATTTGACGAACGCGTTGGAGAAGGTTGGTTCTCTGCCGTTTACTTTTTAAAGACTAGAGAAATCATCGAAGAATTTCGCCCGAAAAGTGTTGTAACGATGCAATTTTTCCAAAAGGAAAATGCAGTTCTTTGCGGAACAGATGAAGTTATTGCATTGCTACAAACATTCGCTAAAAATCCTGAGGAACTTGAGATTAACTCTTTAAAAGATGGCGATAAAATTAGTCCATTTGAAACAGTGTTAACAATTCATGGTCCTTATGAAAATTTCGGATTTTTAGAAGGTGTTATTGATGGGATTTTAGCTCGTCGTACATCGGTTGCAACAAACGTATATAACGTTGTCCAAGCTGCGCGTAGCGTAGATAAAGAAAAACCAGTTATTTTCATGGGAGACCGTGATGATCATTATACACAACAAGCTGGTGACGGTTATGCAGCATACATCGGTGGTATGAGCGCACAAGCGACGCATGCGATGAATGAATGGTGGGGCAAAAGTGGTATGGGGACAATGCCTCACGCATTAATTCAAATGTTTAATGGTGATGTTGTGGAAGCGGCAAAAGCATATCATAAAAAATTCCCAGAAGATGAATTAGTTGTATTAATTGATTACAACAATGATGTCATTACAGATGCACTTCGCGTAGCACGTGAATTTGGATCAACATTAAAAGGTGTACGTGTAGATACGTCTCGCACGATGATTGATCAATACTTCATTCGCCACCCAGAAGTACTTGGAACATTCGATCCACGTGGTGTAAACCCATCGCTTGTATTCGCACTTCGTAAAGCACTTGATGAAGAAGGATTCCAGCATGTAGACATCGTTGTAACTGGTGGATTTGATGAGAAACGTATTCGTGAATTTGAAGCTCAAAACGTACCTGTTGATATATACGGAGTAGGAAGTAGCTTATTGAAAATGAATATTGGCTTTACTGGTGATAACGTAGAATTAAATGGAAAACCAGAGGCGAAAGCTGGTCGTAAATATCGTCCAAACCCACGTCTAGAACGTGTTCAATTAGAAAAAAGAGAAGATATGTAAGAGAGAGAAAAACTGATAGGTGATTGACCCTATCAGTTTTTCTGTTATCATAGTATAGCGGCTTTTTTTTTGCTATAATGGATTTGTTATGGACATAAAAAAGAAGTACGTACGAGTTTATCCTGATAAGTGAAGGGAAGAATAACTTCACTACATCAAAAATGTATGATGATTACCAAAATAAGAAAAGATTCATATACTGTCTTATAGATAGGCCGTTGTATTAGTTCGAAATGTTGGAGGTTCTTTAAGATGACAGTTTACCATTTTGTAGGAATTAAAGGAACAGGAATGAGTTCATTAGCGCAAATTCTTCATGACATGAAGCATACTGTTCAAGGGTCTGATTATGAAAAGCGTTTCTTTACACAAACAGCGTTGGAAAAGCGTAGTATCTCGATTCTTCCTTTTGATAAAAGTAATGTAAAAGAAGGACAAGTGATTATTGCGGGAAATGCATTTCCTGATACGCATGAAGAAATCGTAGCAGCAAAAGAATTAAACATCCCAGTACATCGTTACCATCACTTCTTAGGTGACCTTATGAACCAATACACAAGTGTTGCTGTAACTGGTGCACATGGAAAAACATCAACAACTGGTTTGTTAGCCCATGTAATGCAAGGTGCACACCCTACATCTTACCTTATTGGAGATGGAACAGGGCATGGGGTAGAAAATAGTAAGTATTTTGTATTTGAAGCTTGTGAGTATCGTCGTCATTTCTTGTCTTACAATCCAGACTATGCGATTATGACAAACATTGATTTTGATCATCCAGATTATTTCACAGATATCAATGATGTATTCAGTGCATTCCAAGAGATGGCATTGCAAGTGAAAAAAGGCATTATTGCATGTGGAGATGATGAAGAACTTCAAAAAATTCAAGCGAAAGTACCTGTTATTTTCTATGGATTTGGAGAAGATAATGATTTCCAAGCACGTAACATTCAAAAGAGAACAGATGGTACTATTTTCGATGTATTCGTTCGTAATACGTACTATGACACGTTCAAAATTACAGGATACGGCAATCACAGCGTATTAAATGCATTAGCAGTAATCGCGCTTTGCCATTATGAAAATGTTGATGTAGAAGCAGTTAAGCATCAGTTAACAACTTTTGAAGGCGTAAAACGTCGCTTTAATGAGAAGCCGATGGGAGAGCAAGTTATTATTGATGACTACGCACACCATCCGACAGAAATTAATGCAACGATTGAAGCCGCTCGTCAAAAACATCCAGAGCGTGAAATTGTCGCTGTATTCCAGCCGCATACATTCTCACGTACAGAAAAGTTCTTAGATGAGTTCGCTGAAAGCCTAAGCAAAGCTGATCAAGTATACTTATGTGATATTTTCGGATCAGCGCGCGAAAACAAAGGTGAATTAACAATCGAAGATCTGCAAAAGCGTATTGACGGTGCAGAATTAATTACAGATACAACAACGGATGTATTAAAGAAACATAAAAACGGCGTTCTCATTTTCATGGGCGCAGGAGACATCCAAAAATTCGAAGCAGCTTACGTAAAAGAAGTTCAAGTTGCAGAGAAGTAATAGAAAAGACGCATAGCGGTGGCTGTGCGTCTTTTTTGTTGTGTTAGATATATGTTAAAAAGCGTTGATATGTTGGTGCGTATTGTTCTTTTTATAGTTTTGTTTTAAGAAAACGATATATAGTAAACTAAAAAGTACATATCCAATTAAATAATAGAATGAAAACAGATCGAATTGTTTTGTTATCATAATTCGAATCGCGAAAAATCCAAATGGAAGGGCAATTAAAACGCTAGTACTAAAGGAAATAACTGTTTTTAAAAACTTTAATTGACTTGTATTCCAATGATTTTCTCTACAAATAAACCAAATGTTGCTCGCGATAAAGGCTAGTAAAAATGGCAAGCAAGCTGAAATGTTGATAAAACCAAGTACAATCGGTATTGATAGAGCGCCAAGTGGAGCAATTGAAAATCCTGTAAAGTATTTAATAAATGTATTCGTAGATTGCTGTGCTTTTTCAATCACATCTGTATATTCTACTGCAATTTCCTTTGCTAGTTCTTTTGGAGGAAGAAATTCTGCAATCACTTGTGAAGGGATGCTTGCTGATGGTATCCCTTCACTTTCTTTACGTAATGCATTTTCGTATAAATCAGATTTAATTTCTAGCACATGTTGTTCGCGTGCTGATGTAGGTAAATTCATTAAACCTTTGTGAAAATCGTGTAAGAAAGAAGCTATGAGTTCATTTGAAAAGAATTGTTCTTTGTTCATCTTTTATCTTCTCCTTTAGCTAGTAACATTAGAGCTTGATACACGGCATCATAATCATGTAAGCGACTATGTAAAATTTCTCTCCCTTCGTCTGTAATGCGATAGTATTTTCTTTTTGGGCCATCACCAGACTCTTCCCAATAGGAAACAGCCCATTTGTTTTTCGTGATTCGATTTAATATAGGATAAATCGAGCCATTGGGGATATGAAATACAGGGATTTCTTGTAATGCACTTGTAATTTCGTATCCGTACATAGGTTGTTTACTTATTAAGGACAAAATAGCGAGATCAAAAACACCTTTACGTAATTGAATTATAAAATTATCATTTTTTTCCATACTTTAACTATATATGATTCATATCTAGATATCAATCATATATAGTGGATTTTTATTTCTGTATTGACCTAGAGCTAACTCTAGGTTGTAAGATGAATATGTAAAAACAAGGGGGAGAAAACATGTATAAAATCGGTGAAGTAGCAGAATTAACAGGGATGGGTATTCATACTTTGCGTTACTATGAGAAATTAGGATTATTACCACCACCAACGCGAAATAGCGGGATTCGTCAATATACAGAAGGTGATGTGCGCCTATTAAAATTTTTATGTTCATTAAAACAAACTGGAATGTCATTAGAAGAGATGGCTGAGTTTGCAAGTGATGGATGCATTATAGAGGAAATTAGGCAGAGGAAAGAGGAAGTGCCAGCGAAAGTAAAAAAGAGAATTTCAATTTTGACAAATCACTTAGAAAGGTTAAAAGAACAGCAAGAACAATTGCAAAAGGTTGTCCAACTAACAGAAGAAAAGTTAGAAGTTTATTACGGTTTTCTAGAAGGAAAAGACTTGGAGGCCGACAATGAAAAATAAAGTATATGCGCAGTTATTAGGATTTGCAATATTTACTGGTGGGACATTTAATGCTTCGAAATATGCGGTGCAGTATTTCGAAGCGATTCATATAGCGGCATGGCGTTTTGGGATTGCTGCATTTGTGATGTTATGTCTGTTAAAAATACGAAAAGATTTTGAGGTAGAGGTATGGATGCAGAATAGGGTCTATTACTTTTTGTTAGGTATTGTTGGTGTATTCGGCTTTAACTTCTTTTTCTTTTTAGGAATGAAACATACAGAAGCTATTAATGGTGCACTTATTATGGCAACAAATCCGCTCGTTACAACGTTATTAGCAAGTGTCATTTTACGAGAGAAAATAGTGAAGCACCAAGGTATTGGAATGTTACTTGCACTACTTGGTGTTGTTTTTGTGCTTACACAAGGCTCGTTTACCGCACTACAAAATTTATCATTTTCAAAAGGGGATTTTTATATTTTATTAGGGAATATTTGCTGGGCGTTATACGGTGTGCTAGGCAGAAGGTTTATTAAAACTGGTAATCCAATACAAACGACGACATATACGATGACTATTGGTGCACTTGCCTTTATTATCATATCTTCTACACAAAAAAGTATAGTACCAGTTTTAGAAATTCCTTTGTTGGCATGGGGAGCGATTCTCTTTATGGCAATTGGAATGAGTGTGCTTGGTTACTTATGGTGGAATAATGGAATTGCTCAAATTGGTGCAGCAAGGACATCTTTATTTTTTAATCTAGTGCCTGTTGTTACAATACTTATTTCTTTTATTGAAGGAGTCAATATAACATCTGCACAATCTGTAGGAATGATATTAGTTATTACGGGAGTATCGTATTCTTCTGGTTTTATACAAAGAAAATCAAAAGAAAGTGTTAATATTTAACTTTTTACATCTAAAAATGTTAGAATAATAAGAAAACTAAAAAGGGGACTAAAAAATATGTTCACACTCCGAGTAGATGACGAAATCGAACTACAATTACTAGAAAAACATCATAAAGAGGAACTATATCAATTAATAAATCAAAACCGTAACCATTTAAGAAGATGGCTTCCTTGGGTAGATGGGACGAAATCTGCTGATGCTTATAATGAGATTTGTCCGATGTGGTTAAAGAAGTTTGCAGAGGGAGACGGTTTTGAAAGTGGTATACGTTATAAAGGAAAGCTCGTTGGGATGGTAGGTATTCATCCAGTGAGCTGGGGGAAGAAAGCGGCGAGTCTTGGATATTATCTTGCAGAAGATGCTGGCGGGAAAGGTATTATGACGCGTAGCGTGAAGGCTGTACTTCACTATGCATTTGAGAATTTAAAATTAAATAAAATGGAAATTAGATGCGGTGTTGAAAATGTGAAAAGCCGCGCTATTCCAGAACGTTTAGGGTTTAAGTTAGATGGTGTTTTAAGAGATGAAGAATGGTTATACGATCATTTTCATGATGTGGCAGTATATAGTTTACTAGCTTCAGAGTGGAAGGAGATTCGATGAACGAGAAGATACGCATTATTCCGTATGAAAGTACGTTTCAAGATGAAGTAGTAGATCTTATCGTTCATATTCAGCAAAAAGAGTACAATGTCCCCATTATGAAAGAAGAGCAGCCGGACCTGCTTGAAATAGAAACATTTTATCAAAGGAATCATGGCAACTTTTGGGTAGCAATTTATGATGGTAAAGTAGTTGGAACAGTAGCTTTATTAGATATTGGGAATCATCAAGTAGCGTTAAGAAAAATGTTCGTAAAAAAAGAATTTCGGGGAAAAGAGTGGGGTGCATCACATAAGTTGCTCCAAACAGCAATTTCGTGGGCTGAGAATAAAAAGCTGAAGGATATTTACTTAGGAACGACAGTGAAATTTTTAGCGGCGCATCGCTTTTATGAAAAGAATGGTTTTGAAAGTGTGAGTATAGATGAGTTGCCAAAAAGTTTTCCAGTGTTGCAGGTGGATAAGAAATTTTATAGATATATTGTTTAAGAAGGTCATGTAGAAATGGTCTTTTTTTATGAACTAAAATGGAAAAAGTGGTATAATTTAGGTTAGGGGGTGCGTGTATGAACTTTCCGATTCAAAGAAGTAAGTCAGTAGTCATTTTCGTTTGTCTCACGTTAGCTTTTATGTTTGTGTATCCACTCGTCATGATTGTCGCAAATAAAGAGCAGTGGATGACAGCGTTAATTGGGATGAGTTTATGCTTCCTTGTTAATGTACCACTCGTTTGGGAAGTATTTATTAAAAAGCATAAAGTAGAAGATGGTGTATTAAAGTACGGTATTTTAAATGATGATATTGTATTAAAAGATATAAGAGTTGTTCGTCAAGTTGGAAACTACCTTGAAATTACGACGAATGCATACAAAGTACATATGGTTGCGATGCCGCAACATATGACTGAATTTTTGGCACTTATTGAGAAAGAGAATCCACATGTGAAAATAGAAATGGTAGGGAAGAAATAAAATATGTAAAACCTTTGTTTTGCTTGGAAATATTATTTGTACTTGTTGGTTGCACTAGAGTATATATGAAATGGGATCTGCCTTTATATGTTCCTATATTGATTGGTACTATTGCAGTGGCGCTTTTGTATTATTTTCACTTCCAGCAAACAAAAAGTGAGAAAAGTAGCTCAATATAGAGTGAAGATAAAAAACGCTCGGAAAAAATCCCGAGCGTTTTTCATTATTTTAAGTTCTCTGGATTTAAAGCTTCTAATTCAGGTACAACGAAGCGTCCGTCTTTACGGATTAGTACGTCGTCGAAGTAAATTTCGCCGCCGCCGTATTCAGGGCGTTGGATGCATACTAAATCCCAGTGAATGTTCGAGTTGTTACCGTTCCATGCATCGTCGTAAGCTTGTCCAGGAGTGAAGTGGAAGCTGCCATCGATTTTTTCATCGAATAGGATGTCTCCCATTGGATGTAAGATGTATGGGTTTACGCCAATTGCGAACTCACCAACGTAGCGTGCGCCTTCGTCTGTATCGAAGATTTTGTTAATGCGTTCTGAATCGTTTGCAGTTGCTTCAACGATTTGGCCGTTCTCGAACTTAAGTTGTACATTTTCAAATGTATAACCGTTGTAAGGAGATGGCGTGTTGTAAGAAACTGTACCGTTAACAGAATCACGAACTGGTGCAGAGTATACTTCACCGTCTGGAATGTTTAAATGACCTGAGCATTTAATTGCTGGAATGTCTTTAATAGAGAATGTTAAGTCAGTTCCAGGTCCAGTTAGGCGCACTTTATCTGTTTTATTCATTAATGTAACAAGGCTATCCATCGCCTTATCCATTTTACCGTAGTCTAAGTTACATACTTCGAAGTAGAAGTCTTCGAAAGCTTCTGTGCTCATTTTCGCAAGCTGTGCCATAGAAGCATTTGGGTAGCGAAGAACAACCCAGCGTGTTTTTGGAACGCGAATGTCTCTATGAACTTTCTTACCAACTGTTTGACCGTGAATTTGCATTCTTTCACTTGGCACGTCAGCTTGTTCGTTAATGTTATCGCCAGAGCGAAGACCGATATAAGCGTCCATATCTTTCATTACGCTTGCTTCATAGGCTGCGATTTGTTCAAAGTGTTCTTCAGTAGCACCCATTAATAAAGAGCGATCTACTTGATGATCTTTTAAAGAAACGAATGGGAAACCACCAGCTGCATATGCTTCTTTAACAAGTGCAGTTACAAGTTCTTTTTGTAAGCCAAAGTTTTCAATTAATACTTTTTCGCCTTTTTGTAAGCGAATAGAGTAGTTAATTAAATTGTATGCTAACTTTTCAATGCGTGGATCTTTCATATGTAAAGCCTCCCTACTAATTATGTATCCTCTCCTATTGTAACCTACTTAGTGGAATTTGTTGAATCATTTATGTTAAAGTTAACGAATAAGTATGAAAATTCTAATGGAAAGATAGGGATTAGAACGAAACGGAAAATGATTGTATAATAGGGGAAAGTATGAAAAAGATAAAGGAAGTGATGAAATGCAAGTTCTTTTATATGTAAGTGCAGCTATTATCGCGGTTGCTTTCGCTGTATTAGTAGTGTATGTATGCAGAACGTTGTTATCGGTTCAGAAGACGTTAGAAAACGTTGCAAGCACGTTAGAAGGTTTAGAAAAGCAAATGCAAGGGATTAGCGTAGAGACGGAGCAATTATTACATAAAACAAATGCGTTAGCTGATGACATTCAACAGAAGTCACAATCATTAAATAAAGTAGTATCGGGTGTAGATGGAATTGGAACGACAATCCATTCTTTAAATACGAAACTTCGTAATGTATCAGAGTCTGTTACGGATGAAATTGAAAATAATGCAGATAAAGTAGCGCAAGTTGTACAGTGGAGTAGCGCAGCAATTGAAGTATACAATCATTATCGTGCGACAAGACAAGAGAAAAAGGTTGAAAAAGAAGAACGTAAATTAGAAAGACTCGAGAAAAAAGCTGAAAAGAAAGAAAAGCGCTCTAGACTTCGTATGAGAGGTGAATCGTAATGAATATGACAAAACTTGAAACAATTGAAGAGCTTGAAGTACTAGTAGAAAAAAACGAGCCTTATGTTCTTTTTAAACATAGTACGACATGCCCGATTAGTCATGGTGCCTATACAGAATTTCAAGCTTATTGTAGTGAAGAAAGAGCGGTACCAGCGTATTACTTATACGTACAAGATGCGAGAGATGTTTCGAATCGTGTTGCAGAACAGTACAGCATTAAACATGAATCTCCGCAAGTGTTATACATAAAAGATGGGATGGTAGTATGGAATACGTCTCATTGGAACATTAAAAAAGATGCTTTAGAAGAGAATATTAAGTAAAAAGAAGCAAGCAAAAGGTGCTTGCTTCTTTTTTTTGTTTTTGTTGAAATATATTTAATGGTAAACTGTTAATAGTTCAAACTAAATAACTAGATTGTTGAAAGTAGGTTTTAAGTAATGAAGAAAATGGCATTATCCTTCGCAGTCGTAAGTTTATTACTAGGAGCTTGTAGTAATGATACGATTAGTAAGAAGGATGAAGTTATACAGAAAGATACGAAAGAAAAAAGCATGATTCCGAGAACTGCTGTTTCTAAAGATTATTATAGAACTGTAATTCCTTTAAAAGAACAAAAGGTTATAAATACAGCTAATGTAAAAACAAATTCTAAATTAGATTTAGCAGAGTATGAAAATGGTTTAATGAATATTGCAAAAGAGCAATTTGATACAGAAAACCATGTCCTTCAATTAAATCAGTATATTCCTGAGAAGTTAGTTGATGAACTAGTCGCAAAAGTAGAAGCACCCGTTTTGACAAATATTATAGAACAAGACTATTTCGGGAAACAGAATTCAAATGAATTAAGTTTATCTGGCGTTGTAATTGGGTTAGCTATGTCTTCAAGTGTATCCAATGAAGAGGCAATGTCTAAGGGGACTGAAGTTGCTAAGCAACTTATTGAAGCTATTCATAAAAATGACAAGTATAATAAATCCCCAATTACGTTTGCTATCTTTAAGCAAGAAAGTACAAGTTCTTTAAAAAATGGCACGTATATTGCTAGTGCTACCGTTCAAAAGAATGATACGAACCTTGGAAATTGGAATGCAATTGAAGAAAAAGCGTATTCATATCCTTCCGATGAATTTACACAAGCACATGGAGAAGATAATGAAAAAATAAATAAATTTGCTGAGGCAATGAAAGGTTTTTCTCCTGGAGACTTTATCCCAGTAAATGCTAAAGTTTCTTATAAGAAAAATCAAATGGATACATTAAATATGGATATTGTTATTAAATATAACGGTAAAACAGAATTAATGGCTCTTACTCAACTCGCCGCTCAAAGTATGTTAGACCAATTACCGAAAGATGCAAAAGTACAATTGCAGATAAAGTCCGAGAATAAAATTGAGGCAATTGTTATAAAAGAGAAAAACAGCGATAAACCGTTTGTTTCCTTCTTATAAAAAAAGACAGTGTTTAAACTGTCTTTTTTTATTGTAAATAAAAGTGTAAGATAAGACAGAGCGCTGCGTAATACGATCCATATTTCCGCTGTACCTTCCTGCCCTTGCATTGGCGATGTAACGCATTGTGATCTTCGCAAATTGCCGAGTACTTCTAGATCCAGCGAATCAAGTGGCCATCATTGTCGATTTTTGTTGGTAAGTCGATATATTCAAAAAATCGCTGATATATTTCGAGTTGTGGTCGATATATTTAAAAAATCGCTGATATATTTCGAGTTGTGGTCAATATATTTAAAAAATCGCTGATATATTTCGAGTTGCGGTTGATATATTCAAAAAATCGCTGATATAAATTTCAATTACTAGCTAGTGTACTGCTTAAAATAAGATTTCTACTTATGAAACATCTATATTTTTACAAAAAATACCCTTTTTTTCATGAAAAATACGAAAATACGAGAAAAGAAGCGAATTTTTTCGAAACTTTTGCGGGAAAATATTGTATGACCCTGCGTTTTTATCGTATCATTAGTAAAAGGAAGAACTCGGGACGATTGGTGGCATCTGCAAATAGAGTTGATGTCTTTTTTTCATTCAAGTAACCGATACATAAAAATAGATAGCAAAAATAGAAGGAGTGTGCGATGAGATGAACGTAACAATATATGATGTAGCGCGCGAAGCGAACGTTTCAATGGCTACCGTGTCACGCGTTGTGAACGGTAACCCAAATGTAAAGCCTACAACAAGAAAGAAAGTATTAGAAGCAATTGATCGTTTAGGATACCGCCCAAATGCGGTAGCACGTGGATTAGCAAGTAAGAAGACAACTACAGTAGGTGTTATTATTCCTGATATCTCAAATACGTTTTATGCAGAACTTGCTCGTGGAATTGAAGATATCGCAACAATGTACAAATATAACATCATTTTAAGTAACTCTGACCAAAACAAAGAGAAAGAGTTCCATTTATTAAATACGATGCTTGGAAAACAAGTGGACGGAATTGTTTTCATGGGTGAAGATATTACAGACATTCACATTGAAGAATTTAAAAAGTCTCCAGTACCAATCGTATTAGCAGCGTCATTTGATGAGCAAAATGAAACGCCATCAGTAAACATTGATTATACACAAGCAGCTTACGACGCAATGAAGCACTTTATTGAACAAGGACATAAGCGTATCGGTTTCGTCTCTGGTCCTTTCATTGATAAAGCGGGAAGCGCGAAGAAATTACAAGGTTATAAAAAAGCTCTAGAAGAAGCAGGTATTTCATATGATGAAAATCTTGTAATCGATGGAGATTACACATATGACTCAGGTATCGAAGCATTCGAAAAGCTTTGGAGCCTTGATGAAAAGCCAACAGCGATCTTCGTATCTTCTGACGAAATGGCACTAGGTGTAATCCACGCAGCACAAGACACTGGATTAAATGTACCAACTGATGTAGAAGTACTTGGTTTCGATAATACACGCCTTGCATTAATGGTTCGTCCACAACTTTCAACAGTTGTACAACCGATGTATGATATCGGTGCAGTAGCAATGCGTCTATTAACAAAGTATATGAACAAAGAAAAAGTGGAAGATCACACTGTTATCTTACCTCACCGTATCCAATTTAGAGATTCAACGAAGTAAGTATAAAAAAAGCTCACAGCGATTGCTGTGAGCTTTTTTTATATTCAGGATAGTATGTTTGAACTATAGTATCCACCGTTTCATTTTTCTTAACGTGTAAAAATCTTGCGTATAATTCTTTTCCGGTTTCAAATGGTGTATCGTCTAATTCAAATACATGTAATAGTTTTCGAAACGTCCACGTTACTTGCTCACCGTACATATTATCGTACGTATGCTCAGACTGTATAGCGATTTGTTCACCTAGTGCATGGGCCTCTTCCAAACTGTGTGCCTTAACAAGAATAATACTTTCTTCAAAAAGTGTATCGTGATTTTCTTCATAATGCTCATCCATTTTCGTAGGATCAGGCTCACCAGAATGAACAGATTCAAACAATAATTTTACAACGTACATATTATGCTGCATGTTTCATTCTATAAATAATACTTGCGACAAGTGAAGCAGGTATTGTAAATACGTTACTTTGGTAATGGTAATGTATTTGGGATTCTTCATAAGACATGTTGTCATATAGTTCGTTTTGTGACATATTCATTTTCTTCTGTTTTTCTTTGAGTATTTTAATGTAGTTATACTGTATTGGGACGAGAATGATGAAATAGGCTAATACGATTAGTGAAATCCAAATCATTATGAACACTCCCTTATAAAGAATATCTATATATGGTAATTATATCAATATATATGAAGAATATCCATTTTTTTCTGGTGGTCAATTTCCTTTCCAAAATGTAAAAAGTTCTTCAGGACTTCGTAAATTATGTTCAAGACATGTTTGTGCAGTGTGTTTAAAGTTTTGTATGAATTGTTCTAACCTAGAAGGATCATATTGTTTCACATTGCCAGCAATAATAGTTTCATCTTTATCTAAGTTAAGTGATATTTTTAGCGAAGTTATATTTGTTTCTATTTGTACAATTTACATATAAAAAAACTTTTTGTCTAAGTTGATTGTAATATAATGGAATCGCTCTACTTGTTTAAAATATCCTACAATATCATCTTCCAATTGAAATCCTCCCGAGTATATGGCTTATTGGTGACTTCGCTACAAAATAGTATTGTTCCTTGTTATATGTCACATAAGTGTAAAAATAACTATTATAGGGCAATGTCATGTATAATAGAAAGAAAAGGCTTGTGAGGGGGGAGAAGAGATGATCGTTCTTTGGATAATTACGCTTTGTATGACTGCTATTTTTGCATATATGACGTTAAAACAAAATGGTTTAAAGCGATTTGTTCCAGGAAGTATTCTTGCAGGAATTGCCCTTATCACGTATGTAATTTCTATTTTTATTGAAAGTGTATCGGTGGATATGAGCACAAGTTTAATGTTTATGGGGATTACACTATTTGCAAGTAGTATTATGGTACTTATGGTTGCTGGTATTATTTTATTTATTCATATGAATTCGGAAACGTTATAGCATATAGAAAAGGCATGTCCCTCTCGGGACATGCCTTTTTATCCGTTCAATTATGCTCTATCTTTAGAAGAGTTTTGCTGTTTTAGCAAGTCGCGAATTTCGCCAAGAAGAACTTCTTCTTTTGTTGGTTCTGGAATTTCTTCCTCTTTTTCTTCTTCTTCTTCTTTTCTAGATGTTAGTTTGTTGAACACTTTAACGAACATAAAGATAGCCGCTGCAATAATTAAGAAATCAAAAATTGTTTGGATGAAGTTACCGTACATAATAGATGACTTACCGAATGTAAGTTTTAAATCTGTAAAGTCAACGCCACCTAATACCATACCAAGTAATGGTGTAATAACATCTTTTACTAAAGAACTAACGATTTTACCGAATGCAGCACCGATTACAACCCCGACAGCTAAATCAACGACATTCCCTTTGAACGCGAATTTCTTAAACTCGTTCCACATGTGTTAATCCCATCCTTTCCACGATTCATTATGAAATTTATAATTCCTATCAACATATTCTATAGAAATTTTCGAGAGAAATAAAGAGGGAATGGGAATGAAAGTAAATTCTGAAAAATGTATCCGTTTTAATTTTTGTTTACATTATTCAGCAGAGATTGCAAAAGTTGCTGCGTTTTTAATCCTTCTAATCCATCTACAACAGGCTTTGTATCTCCTTGCACACATTCAATGAAATGATGAACAGCATCTTCAAAACCACGTTGTTTTAACGTCGTATCCCATGATGGGGAACCAATTTGAGAAACTGCATTTTCTTGCTCAACTTCAAATGTGTTCATGTTTTTTACGCGAATGATTTTTCCTGTTGTGACAAGTTCAATTTGTTCTAAATTTGTACCGGCATGGCGATGCATTGCGGTAGAAAGTAACAGTCTACTTGGCGTTGTATATGTATGATGTCCGTAAAGAAGTTCATTCTTTTCATTGATTTGCATCATATTATGAACGACGTTAAGCTCATCGTTAGCTAACCAGCGAGCAGTATCTACAATATGTAAGTAATCATCTAACATCGTAAAGTTGTACGTATAGGGCCCGACTTTATTTGTACGATGCTTTTCAATTCGAATCCATGAAATATGATGAGCTTGCTCTTTTGCCGCAACATACATAGGAACGAAGCGGCGATTAAATCCGACCATTAACTTTCGGTTATACTTTTCGCTCAACTCGACTAGCTTCTCAGCTTGTTCTACTGTAGCAGCTAGCGGCTTATCAACGTAAACATCGATTCCTTTTTTCAGAAGTTCAGAAACGATTTCATAATGCGATGCAGTTGAACTATGAACGAAGATTGCATCACATTCTGAAGCTAACGTTTCAATAGAATGGAAGTCTTGAATGCGGTATTGCTGGCAAACTTGTTTCCTTTTCTCCGCGTTAGGTGTAAACGCCCCTACAAAATTCCAATCTGTTTCTTTTGTAAGTGTTGGAAGATAGGCTTTTTGTGCGATACTTCCAAGTCCAATCATCCCAATTTTAGGTTTGTTCATGTGTATTCCCACCCTATTCATATTGATATAACGGCTTAAATGTAGCATAGGGCGGGAAAGGAAAGCAAAAATTAGCGTTTTACTTATGTCCTTCTAGCAAAATCTTCTCTATCTCTTCAAAGTGATGAGCGCGAGCATGCTCTAGCGGAGTAACACCATCATTATCTGGAATGTTTATATCTGCACCGTGCTCAATGAGCAGGCGGATGACTTGTTGTTGTGTTTCATTTCCGTTACTTAGTACGATGGCTTCCATTAAAGCTGTCCATCCGAGGTTATTTACATGGTTTACATCGATATTTGTTCGCGTGAGGAGTTCTTTTATAACATCAACATAGCCATGTTCTGAGGCTGGGATAAGAGCTGTACCGCCATATCGATTCGTAAGCGATGGATCTGCGCCAGCATCAATTGTTAGTTTTAAAATATCTAAGTAACCTTCTGCCCCAGCGTATAAAAAGGGATTGTTTTTCATATCATCTTGGATATTTACGTCAGCACCAGCATCGATAAGCGCTTTTGCGGTTTTTACATCATTTTTGTATGTAGCAATCATAAGAGAGGTACGTCCTTTATTGTCTGTTATATTTATGTCAGCCCCTTTTTTGAGTAACGATATAACAGTATTCGTTTCTTGTTTCTCAGTAGCTGTTAGTAGCGCTGTCTCCATGTTTGTCATCTCCTTTTTAACTTCTTGTTCTTGTGAGCAACCTTGTAAAAAAATTACGCAACATATCATGCTTAATGTTTTTTTGAACATGGAATTTCAACCTCCTCATTTCAACTGTAAAAGAAGAACATTAAATTTTTATAAACTGACGCTAAAATTACTATAAAATCGCTTGAGTATTTGAACATATATTTTTATGCTTATGAGTAATAAGGTTTGATAAAGTGAAACTTTAATCAGTGGGGGTTTTGTTCATCCCCCACTGATTATTAGCCCACACCAATCGGGCTTTTATGGGGAGTTGATCCCCCACTTAACTTCTTTGCTTTCTCTGAATTTTGAGGTGGGGATCTTACTGCCCGGCAAATAGCGGGGTAAAGTGAGGATGTAACATATGTCTATTAAAACAAGGTTTTTATTTTCTTATATCGCTGTTATTCTCGTTTCCATTACGCTTATATTAGTCGCGGGATTTTTAATCGTTTTTTCGATAACAGGTGATTTGGAAGCAGTGAAAAATTTCTATAAAAGCTCCTATATTCAAAAGCCGCTTACGTCAGAAGAAGAGAATGCGTATATTGAGTTAAAGACGGCAGCAAAGAAACATCAATCGCAACTATTAGATGAATCGTTCGTTTCATCACTTGAAAAAGAAGGGGTGAAAATTGTTGTAAGAAAGGGAGAAACCATTTCTTATACTACAAAAGTATTTGAAAGTGTGGCTTTAAAGGAAGCCCTTCCGAAATTTGAATCAGCAAATATTAATAGTCGTGGTACAACGGAATTAGGCGATACATTTTATCGATATGTAAAGTTTGATTTTTATTTTCCTCAGGAAGAAGAGGGGAGTATATTTGTATTAAAGAAGCAAAGTTCATTTGTAGATCTTACACAAAAGTTATTTCCGATTTTGTTCGTATCACTTTTACTGTTAGCTATTTTGCTTATTGGATTATTAAGTTACCTCGTCTCAAGAAGTGTCATAAAACCAATCTTTGTATTGAAAGATGCGACTGGAAAAATTAAAGAAGGAAATTTAGATTTTCAAATACCAGTTACATCGCACGATGAAATTGGGCAATTGAATCAAGGATTTGAGGAAATGAGGAAGAAATTAAAAGAATCGATAGAGATGCAAACGCAGTATGAAGAAAATCGAAAAGAGCTCATTTCAAACATCTCTCACGATTTAAAAACACCGATTACATCTATTATTGGATATGTAGAAGGAATAAAAGACGGAGTAGCAAATACGCCAGAAAAAATGGATAAGTACTTAACGACTATCCATACGAAAGCAAGACATATGGATACACTCATTGATGAATTATTTTTATTCTCAAAGCTCGATTTGAATCGAGTTCCCTTTCAGTTTGAAACGGTTGAATTAAATATGTTTATGCAAGAATTAATAGAAGAGATGCAGATGGATTTAAGTAAAGAAGGTATAGAAGTTAACTTACAATTACATGCATCACCACTTTATGTAAAGGCTGATTGCGAAAAGATAAATAGAGTGATATCAAATTTAATTCATAATAGTGTGAAATACATGGATAAAGAAGAAAAGAAAATTACTGTAACAGTATCGAGTGATAACAATAAAGTGATTGTGAAAGTAATGGACAACGGATCAGGTATAGAATCTGATACACTTCCTTATATTTTTGAACGTTTCTATCGTGCAGAGCAATCGCGAAATTCTAGTACAGGTGGAAGTGGACTTGGCTTAGCGATAGCGAAGCAAATTATTGAAGAACATGGCGGGAATATTTGGGCGGAAAGCGAGCTTGGGGAAGGCACAAGCATTTTCTTCTCATTGGAAAAAGTAGAGAAATGTGGTGAGTAAATTGAAAAGAATTTTACTAATAGAAGATGAAGTAAGCATTGCAGAATTACAGCGAGATTATTTAGAAATTAATGATTTTCAAGTTGATGTAGAACATTCAGGAGAAACAGGTTTACAAATGGCCCTGCAAGAAGACTACGATTTAATTATTTTAGATATTATGCTTCCGAAAATGAATGGATTTGAAATTTGTAAGCAAATTCGAGCTATAAAAGATATTCCGATTCTACTTGTTTCAGCAAAAAAAGAAGATATAGATAAAATTCGTGGGCTCGGTTTAGGAGCGGATGATTATATAACGAAACCGTTTAGCCCGAGTGAGCTAGTAGCAAGAGTAAAAGCACATATTTCTCGTTATGAAAGATTATCAGGGAATGTAAGTAAGCAACGCGATACGTTATATATTCACGGAATTTCTATTGATCAACGAGCGAGAAAAGTTTTTATAAACAATGAAGAAATCGCCTTTACAACGAAAGAATTTGATTTATTAACATTCTTTGTCACAAACCCAAACCAAGTATTAAATAAAGAACAGTTATTTGAACGCATTTGGGGATTAGACTCCGCTGGTGATTTAGCAACTGTTGTCGTTCATATTAGAAAGTTACGTGAAAAAATTGAAAGAGATCCTGCTCACCCGCAATATATTGAAACAGTGTGGGGGGCTGGTTATCGTTTTAATGTGTAGGGAACCTGTCAAAGTTTTGACAGGTTTTTTTGTATGTGATCAAAAGGATGGAATAGGTAATTTATGTTAAAATATAAAGAGAGATAAAAAGGCAGTATTCCTTGATGTAGGTTTAATGATTGTTTTGTTCTGCTTGTTGTTTTTAGTATGAAATATTTCTTTTGAAAAAAGCTCATAGTCTTATAGAGGCTGTGAGCTTTCTTTAATAATAACGGTACTAGTGTAATGATTTATAAAATTCTTGAGTAGTAGAAATAAATTGAGCAGCTTCTTCTAAAAAAGGATAATGATTACTCTCTTCAAATGTCACAAAAATAGAATTACGTATGCCCTCATGCATCTCAATAGAATACTGAATCGGGCACTGTACATCGTGTCTTCCGCACATAATTATTGTTTTTGTTTTTATAGAAGGTAAATGCTCTCGTAAATCAAATGATGGATATTCATGAGCAAAAGCGTTCATCCGGCTAGCGGACATTGTTGTTTTGATTGGTTTATCAAAACAAGAGTTGTAGTTTTCTCGTTTATACAATGATAATTTTGTTCTCTCAGTAGATAGTTCTTTCCGTTCCTCATTTGTAAGGTGAGGGCTTTTTAAATTTTCGATGAGCTGTTGCATATAATGAAACTGAGGATGTTCCGGATGATAAATACAAAATGGTGTTTCAGTATAGTTACTTGCTGCGGCTCCAACGACGACTAGTGATTGTAAGGATTTTGGATATGTGATTGCGTATAGAAGTCCAAGCATACCACCTGTTGAGTGGCCAGCGAAATGCCATATTGGAAGTTGTAAAGCTTCTCGTATCGCTTCTAAATCGTGAATGGTTTCAATCATACTTAATTTTTTTTCTGAATTGGCTTTTGCGGAGTTACCAGCATCTCGTAAATTAATGAGCAATACACGATGCGTAGAAGTGAAAACATCCGCAAAGTAATCACCAGTCTCATTAAATTGGGAATAGTGATGTGTAATGCAAAGTGGTTCGCCACTGCCTTTAGTAAAAAGCTCGAATGTGCCGCGTTTCGTGTTGACCATTTGTTGTTTCCACATAATATCACGACCTTTTCCCATAAAGTCCGTTAGTACATAAAAATATATCAGCGCAACTCGAAATATATCAGCGATTATCAAAATATATCGGCGCAACTCGAAATATATCAGCGATTATTAAAATATATCGACTTACCGATAGAAATCGACAATAAATAAAAGGAGGCTATTCAAAAACGAGCCTCCTTTTCGTTTAGTACAAAGATTTTTTCATATTATTCCGAATAATTTCAAGGGATTTCGCTACAGTTAATGCGTTCTTTTCTTCAATTTCTGGTTTACGGGGGATAGGTTTATACATGTTGTCCGGATCTTCCCATGTGAGAGGAAGTTCTGTTTCAGCTTGTCCTTTCCAAGCGTCAATCCATTCTGGAGGGAGATAACCTGAGATGTTTTGGATGTTGTTCATTTCGAGCCAAATGAGTGCCCAAGCCCTTGGGACGACGCGCCAGTGGTCATAGCCACCGCCGCCGACAGCAATCCAGCGACCTTCGCAATATTTGTTAGCGATTTCGCGAGCGAGCTTCGGTATCTCGCGGTAAATATTCATCGTTGCGCAAAGGTGTGTAAGTGGGTCGTAATAATGTGCGTCAGCACCATTTTGCGTTAAAATAATATCCGGTTTAAAGTATGCGGCCACTTCTCTTACGACAGTTCGATAGGAATCTAAAAACGATTCGTCTTCTGTAAAAGCATCGAGTGGAACGTTAAAAGAATAACTATAGCCATTACCTTGTCCTCGTTCGTTTACAGCGCCAGTTCCAGGGAATAAATATCGACCAGTTTCATGTAGTGAAATGGTGCATACGTTAGGATCGTCATAAAAGGACCACTGTACACCATCACCGTGATGAGCATCTGTATCAATATATAAAACGCGTAAACCGTATTTCTTCTGAATATATTTCATTGCGATGGAACTGTCGTTATAAATACAAAAGCCAGATGCCTTGCCGCGGAAGCCGTGATGTAAGCCGCCACCTAAATTAAGCGCGTGCTTTACTTTTCCAGAAAGAACAGCGTCAACAGCTGTTAATGTACCGCCAACGAGTAATGCGCTTGCTTCGTGCATATTTGGAAACATCGGTGTATCTTCTGTTCCGAGTCCATATGTCATTGCAATTGATTTTTCTAACTTTCCTTCTCCAGCACGTTTTACCGCATTTATGTACTCCTCTGTATGAATGTAGGCAATCTCTTCATCTGTAGCCATCCGTGGTGAGATGATTTGAGAAGGGGAGATGAAACCACCCTTTTGTAATAAATCGTACGTAAGTGTGACGCGCAGTTGGTTAAAAGGATGATCAGGGCTAAATGAATAGCCCCGAAAGTCCTCCGAATAAATAAACGCGCTACTCATGCTTGCATCCCCATGATGTTTGGCCATAATACGCGGTAGCCTTCTGCTTCAAGTGCATCAATCACTTTTAGCGGATTCATCGTTTGAATGCGGAAAACGAGTACTTTATCATTCTCATCTTTTGCTGGATAGACGAGAACGCTCACGATATTTATTTGTAACTCACTAAAAATAGCAACGACTTTTCCGAGAATGCCAGGTTCATTTTTTACTTGAATTTCAATTTGTGAACTCGGTTGATGTGCTCCTGTTAATTTCACTAACGTGTGCAGTACAGTAGATTCAGAAATAATTCCAACTAACTTTCCTGCCTTTGTAACAGGAAGACAGCCAATTTTATTTTCAAAAAATAAAGTAGCAATTTCCTCAACAAAGTCGAGAGGATGGCAAGTCATAACAGGATGTTTCATAATCAGTTCGAGCGGTTGCTTCAGCATATCGAGTGAAACTTGTTCATCTAAAATAGACGGACTTGCATCTCTTACATCCCGATCAGAAATAATGCCTACGACATGATTATTTTGATCGACAATTGGAATGTGCCGAATGCCTTTCGTGCGTATCGTTCGGATTGCTGTTTCGATTGTATCGTTTGGATGTAGTGTCACCACATCTTGACTCATAATTTCTTCTACAATCATTCCAGTTGCCCCCTTTATTAATACATAAAACGATTGTGAAAACGTAGACGATCAAATGCTTGAATAGAATCCGTATCAACGCGTTTACCGATGCGGACCATTAAACAGTTAGCAGGATGTGAACAAATTTCAGGATCATCTGTAGCCATCCATTGTAACCCGCCAGCATTCATCATCTTTTCCATTACTTTTCGGTACTCCCAAACATTTAAGCCTGTTTGTTTCAAATCCCAGTGCCAATAATATTCAGTCGTCAATATAATGTAATCTTCCATATAATCGTCCATCATAGAAACCTCTAGTAAGTTCTTTCCGACAGAACTCCCGCGGAAGGCTGGGACCACTTCAATTGCCCCAAGCTCAATTAAGTTTTCCATTTTTCCTTCTGACCATCGTTCAAGTGGATCAGGATACAAGTATGTAACATATCCAACAATCGTTTGGTCATGTCTAGCAATAATGAGACGAGCTTCTGGCAATTTAGAAATTTCGACAATTGCTTTATATTGCTGCTCGGCAGGACGAAACGCAACTAAATCTGGATGAAATTCATACATTTCTAAGTTATGTGTAGAGACAGGCCCTTCAATAATTAAAGTGCCTTTCGCTGTTTTTAAGTTTCTAGCATTATATATTTTTTTATGGATCAATGTATTGCTCACCACCTTGAGGGTTTGTGAATCTATTCATATCGTACTTTATAATATATGCGATGTGAATCGAAATTTGTCATTAAAAATTTGTCTAAAAATCAACAAATATACTGAAAATTTTAAATAATGTTATTATAATAGATAATAGAATACATAGGAGGGGGATGTAAAGTATGAAAGTAGAAACGCTTCCTGTCATTAAAGGAGAAAATAATTTGCCGAATTATGATGAGGCATACGCGAATTTTAACTGGGAAGAGGTTAATAAAAACTTTACTTGGAATGAAACAGGCCGAGTGAATATGGCGTATGAGGCAATCGATAAGCATGCGAAATCCGATCGGAAGAATAAAGTAGCCCTTTATTATCAAGATGGATCTCGAAAAGAGAAGTATACATTTAAGGAAATGAAGGATTTTTCTAATAAAGCAGGAAATGTCCTAAAAAATTATGGCGATGTAGAAAAAGGCGATCGCGTTTTTATTTTTATGCCGCGTTCCCCAGAGTTATATTTCGCACTTCTTGGTGCAGTGAAGTTGGGAGCAATTGTTGGTCCACTATTTGAAGCATTTATGGAAGGCGCAGTTCGCGATCGTTTAGAAGATAGCGAAGCAAAAGTGTTAATTACAACACCTGAATTGTTAGAGCGTGTACCATTAAATGATTTACCTGCTTTAAAAACAGTCTTTCTTGTTGGAGATAATGTAGAAGAAGGCGGTAAAACGGTAGCATTCAATCCTTTATTCGAACAAGCTTCAAAAGAATTACATATTGAATGGTTAGGCCGTGAAGACGGTTTGATTCTACATTACACGTCTGGTTCTACTGGTAAGCCAAAAGGTGTGCTTCATGCACAAAACGCAATGGTTCAGCACTATCAAACGGCGAAGTGGGTATTAGATTTAAAAGAAGACGATGTATATTGGTGCACAGCTGACCCAGGCTGGGTAACGGGAACTGCTTACGGTATTTTTGCACCGTGGTTAGTCGGAGCATCAAATGTTATTTTAGGCGGACGCTTTAGTCCAGAAGCGTGGTATGAAGCACTGCAAGATTACGGTGTAACAGTTTGGTATAGTGCACCAACAGCATTTCGCATGTTAATGGGCGCTGGACAAGATGCAATTAAAAAATACGATTTATCACAAGTGCGCCACGTATTAAGCGTTGGTGAACCGTTAAATCCAGAAGTAATTCGCTGGGGTATGAACGCATTTGGACTTCGTATTCATGATACGTGGTGGATGACAGAAACAGGTGGACAAGTTATTTGTAACTACCCTTGTATGGAAATACGTCCAGGTTCAATGGGGAAACCAATTCCAGGTGTAAAAGCAGCGATTGTTGATAATGAAGGAAATGAAGTGCCTCCATACACAATGGGTAACTTAGCAATTGGTAAAGGTTGGCCAGCTATGATGCGTGGAATTTGGAATAACAAGCAAAAATATGAGTCTTATTTTATGCCGGGTGATTGGTACGTATCAGGTGACTCTGCCTACATGGATGAAGATGGATACTTCTGGTTCCAAGGACGTATTGACGATGTAATTATGACGTCAGGTGAGCGCGTTGGACCATTTGAAGTAGAAAGCAAATTAATCGAGCATGCTGCTGTTGCAGAAGCTGGTGTAATTGGTATTCCTGATCCGGTGCGCGGCGAAATTATTAAAGCATTTATCGCGCTTCGTGCAGGGTACGAACCATCTGAAGAATTAAAAGAAGAAATTCGTCAATTTGTAAAGAAAGGTCTAGCAGCTCATGCAGCGCCAAGACAAATTGAATTTAGAGATAAATTACCGAAAACGAGAAGCGGTAAAATTATGCGCCGCGTATTAAAAGCGTGGGAGTTAAACTTACCAACAGGTGACTTATCAACGATGGAAGATTAAGAGAGAAAGGTCTGAACGAAATAGTGTTCAGGCCTTTCTTTTTTCTTCCCTCTTTAACCTACATATAAAGAGGGAAGAAAATGAAAACAGAAAAAGAAAAAATGATACTAGGAGAAATATATATACCGACTGATCCAGTTGTATGAAAAGATGTGCCAGATCATGTAGTAGTTGGCGGAAATCCTGCAAAGATTATAAAAAAATAAAATAATATTTGAACGAAGTGCCTTCCTCGTCTGTATACATTTATGAAAGAATAGATGAGGGAGGCTTTTTTATGTCTAATAAATTACTTCTTACTTTTGCTTTAATTGGAGTTATGGTCGTATTTTCTTGTGGTTTGCTATTACCGATGCCAATCGGATTTAAAGTATCAATGATTACAGCTGGAGTTATGATGATTGTTATGTTTTCAATCATTATTCCATTTGATAGAAAACATATAGTAAGAAAAAATGGATATAAAATTGATTTTACGAAAACAAAAGTATATTTTCGCTGGAATGTATTTGATACGATTTCGGCTTGTCTTGCAGTGTATGCATGCATATGTGTGCAAGCATTAAATATTTTAGTTTCAACTGGCCATACAATTCAAAACCCGTACGTTCAATTTTTTACGAATCAATCGCAAGTATGGATTATTGTCGCAAGCTGCTATTTAATTTCCCGTATTTCATTAACGTTAAAAGGAATAAAGGAGATCAAAAACCATGGCGCAGATTGGGATTGAGGAAGAGCTCATGCTTGCGTATCAAAGTGGAGATAAGCAGGCTGGGGAAAAACTATACGTTTTAATCAAACCAGCGCTATACACATTTTTATATCGATTTAACCGAGATGAACAATTAAGTATCGATCTCGTGCAAGATACGTTTTTGACGTTAGAACGAAAGAAACATATGTATGAACTTGAAAAAGGAAAAATAAAAACGTATTTATTTCAAATCGGTTATCGTCTTATGATTAATAAATTAAATAGGAGAAAAAAGTGGCGTACGCTTTTGCCGTTTTTAGCGCCGATTCCGGAAAAAGAATTCTCTCACGAAGATCGGCTCACAGTAAGAGAAGCAATTTTGAAAGTTCCAGAAGAGCAAAGAGCGGTCCTAATCCTTTCTTATTATCATGATATGCAACAAAAAGAGATTGCAGAGGTATTAGATATTCCAGTCGGAACGGTGAAATCAAGACTCCATAACGGGATAAAGAAATTGAAACAATTGCTGGAGGTGGATGAAATTGAGCGAAAATCCCTTTAAGAGTGAATATAAGTTAAAGCAACATTTAGATAGTGATCATGTAGAAATACCGGACTTTCCAAAAACGGTAAGTCGCTTCGATCGATTAATCGGATTTCTTGGTTCTCCGGCGAAAGACCCTGTGGAAGCGACGATTGGGAATGATTTATCAGTTGTGTTTCATGTCTCGTTGCTAGTTGGAGTTCCAATTCTTTCTCTTATTACGATACTCTGTATGACGTTGTAAAGGATTGGCAAGAAGAGAAACTCGACCTCTATTTGACACGCCTATATAAATGATGGTATAAAGAAAAGTATATGAATAATTGAGCGTGGAAAGGGAGAAGTAGTGATCATTTCCCTGTTTTAGAGAGCTGATGGCCGGTGAAAATCAGCACATAGATGATCGCGAATTACGCCCCTGGAGCATCTTTTTTCGATTGAATTGTATTCAAAAGGGAAGAGACGGTGCTAAGCCGTTATGTAAATAAGGTGGTAGGCTTTTTTGGTCTGCAACTAGGGTGGTAACGCGATAATCAAAATCGTCCCTTATTTGAAGGGGCGATTTTTTTATGTTTTTAACCTTCACGCCAGTAATGAACTTAAAGGAGAGTATGTAGGATATGGGTATTTTACAAGATCTTGAATTTCGCGGTCTAATTAATCAGCAAACAGACGCTGAGGGCCTTGAGCAATTATTAGAAAAAGAAAGCGTTAAATTATACTGTGGTTTCGACCCGACAGCGGATAGCTTACACATCGGTCATATGTTACCAGTATTAATGTTACGTCGTTTCCAATTAGCTGGTCACCAACCAATCGCACTTGTTGGCGGTGGTACTGGTATGATCGGTGATCCAAGTGGTAAAAAAGCAGAGCGTACATTAAATACGAAAGATACAGTTGCTTACTACACAGAAAGCATTAAAAACCAACTTTCAAACTTCTTAGAGTTCGAAAACGTGGAAAACCCAGCAACAATGGCTAACAACTATGACTGGCTTGGTAACTTAGATGTCATTTCATTCTTACGCGATATCGGTAAAAACTTCGGTTTAAACTATATGTTAGCAAAAGATACAGTAGCATCTCGTTTAGAGACTGGTATTTCATTTACTGAGTTTAGTTACATGATTTTACAATCATACGACTTCTTAAACTTATACCAACACCATAATTGCCGCCTACAAATCGGTGGTAGTGACCAATGGGGTAACATTACAGCTGGTCTTGAATTAATCCGTAAATCAGAAGAAGATGCGAAAGCATTCGGTTTAACAATTCCACTTGTTACTAAATCTGACGGTACGAAGTTTGGTAAAACAGAAGGCGGCGCAATTTGGTTAGACCCAGAGAAAACAACTCCTTACGAGTTCTACCAATTCTGGATTAACACAGATGACCGTGATGTTGTTAAATACTTAAAATACTTTACATTCTTATCTCATGAAGAAATTCTTGAGCTTGAAAAGCAAGTAGCTGAAGCACCAGAAAAACGTGCAGCACAAAAAGCATTAGGTGCAGAAATGACAAAACTTGTTCACGGCGAAGAAGCATTAGAACAAGCGATTAAAATTTCAGCTGCATTATTCAGCGGTTCTGTAGCAGAACTAACTGCAAGCGAAATCGAGCAAGGATTCAAAGACGTACCATCTGTAGAACGTACTGCAGAAGATACAGTATTAATCGACTTACTTGTAGAAAGCAAAATCTCTCCATCAAAACGTCAAGCACGTGAAGATGTAACAAACGGTGCAATCTACGTAAACGGTGAGCGTACACAAGCATTAGACTACGTTGTAACAGAAAAAGACCGCATCGAAGGTAAATTCACAATCATTCGCCGCGGTAAAAAGAAATATTTCTTAATTCGTTACTAATCCGAAACGAATATAAACAAATAGTACCCCGAATTGTAGGCTGAAAAGTTTATGATTCGGGGTTTTTATGTATGGATTTAAAACGCCGCATCTTTTCTTTTAAATAGAATATAAAGAATTAATATGAGCATATAAAGTAAACTCACTAGCATAACGATAAATGCTGTTGGATAAAATTTTGCTGCGTATATAAAAAAATCGATTTGATAAATATCTTCGTAATTTGAAACGGTGCCTTTGAAGTAATTCGTAAACTTAGCGCTATATTTCCATTCATCAGGATCATCTATTAAATTACTTCCCTGATACCAATTAATAAGCGCGGAAGTAATAAACAACATACATGCACTGCCTAACTGAACCATTTGGTTTATTGTCAAAATGAATCAACCTCCTATTTTATGGTTATTATAGCGTGCATTCATATACTTGTAACCATTTTGTTGTAATCTCCTTTTCGAGTTCATACGGAAATCACATGTAAGCGGTATGATAAATGTATAACAACTAGAAAGGAGTGGTAAAACAAAATGTCACTAGAAGCGCTCATTATTTTTTCTTTGCTAAATGCGGGTCAGCTTGCAGAGAATTCGAAGGTGGATATACATAAAGAGCAGAAAGATGCTTATGTATATGTTCAGAAAGAGGAAAATAAATAATTTTATTTTATATATAAACGAAAAAAGCCAATCCACAGGATTGGCTTTTTGTCATTAACGAGAGTAGAACTCCTTAGTATTAAAAACCCTTATATTATTAAGGTTTCGAGGTATGATTTTAAAAATCCCCCCCAAAAGTTCCCCTAGCTGTAAGTAAACTTGTACTAAATGCAGCGACTGACTCTTCTTCTAATTCCTTAAATGAATGACCATATATATCAAAAATCATCTGCGGTGTATTACCTAAACGATCAGCAATAACTTTTACTGGTATCCGCTGGCTAATTAATAATGTTGCATGTGTGTGTCTTAAACCATGCGGAGTGATTTTTTTCAAAGTTGTATGTTTTAATATGCGTTGAAAACTATACATTAAAGGGTTATCTGTTATAGGTGTTCCAGATTGATAAGATATGAAAATAAAATCATCGTCGTTTAAGTGCAGGCCGAAAGAGAGCTTTGTTTTTTTACACCATGTTCTATAGGCCTTCAATTGATTAATGAGAGTATCATCAATTAAAATCGTACGGAAGCTATTTTTAGTTTTGGGTGTGCGTGTTCCCTTGTTATCACGAGTGCGTTCTACAGTTAGAGTTTTTTCTTCGAAATTAATGTTTTTCCACTGTAACCCGAGTGCCTCACCTTTTCTTAATCCAGTGAAAGCAAGTAACAAAATTATGCTATAGTTTGTGATGTTTTCGTGCTTTTTAGCAGCTGCTATGAATTCATTTAACTCTTCAGCTGTGAAGAAGTTTTCTACTGTCTTTTCTTCATTTGGTATTGTAATTTTATTAAATCTATTACGAGGAATAAGTTCATCATCCACAGCTGCATTGATTGCAATTTTAAAAAGTCTGTGAAAAAGTTGAACGGTACTAGGTTTATATCTCTTTAATAGTTCATTGATATAAACACGCTTGTAAGTTGATTTATCTAACTCAGATAATTTATATTTACCGAGCAGTGGTTTCATTTGATATTTAATAGCATTTTCTCGCTGTGAACATGAAGAGATCTTCCATTCATTTTTGTGAGTTTCATACCATATATCTAACCATTCTGAAATAGTTAAATTGGAGTTTTTAACCTGTTTAACTTCACCATTTAAGATACTTGTCTTAACTTCAAGTAACCCTCGGTAAGCTTCATTTTCAGATTTATAACCCTGTTTGTATTTTTCTCGCCTTTTTCCTAATGAATCATAGTATCTATGTCTAAAACACCATAGTTTTACACCTTTGGTATTGAAATAATAGTATAATTCAGGATCTTTCTTTGTTTTATATAGTTTCATTATTTATCTACCCTTTCGTGCGTGAGCAAACGCTATTAAAAGGGAAAGGATACTTATAATTATTTAATTATGAAGTTTTCAATAAACTTTAAGATATCTTTTTTATTCTCATTAGTTAAGGTTTTTTTGTCATAGCAAATGTCTACATCCATCTGAAGTAGATAATGTAAATCAAATAGATGTTCTTTTGTAGTAGGAATCTGACTTTCTACTTCGTCTTCTTCATCCATAATATTTATGAATTTGGGTACAAATGAATTTATAGGTATTGTCTTTGAAGAATTAAAAGGATCATTAAAAATATTACCAGGTATTTTATGAATAGCTTCTTTTATCTGCTCTTCTTTTTCTTCATTTGTTAAAGTTTCATCATTTTCGATAAGTGGATAGTTAATATAACCAGCTAGATAGGAGAGATAATTAAAATGAATATCTAATCCTTCAGCTATTTTCTCTAATATTTCTGCTGATGGTTTTTTATGACTACCTGTCTCTAATTGAGATAAATAAGGATGCGATATACCAGTCAATTCTGCTGCTTTTCTTAATGAAAGTTTTTTGTCCGTGCGAACTTTTCGTATATATTCACCTAATTCTATTTTAATCACCTTCTTTTATTTATTTGTCTAAATTTTACTTTAGGGTGGTAGTTATGTCAAACAAATTTAAAATAATGGTTGACGGTACCAAACGATAGGTTGTATACTATGACCAAGCAAAGAAAAAGTTGGTGAGCAAAAATGATTGAAATAAAATTGAAAGATGAAATAACAACTAGGCTTTTAATCGCCAAAACAGGTAAAAGCTTAAGAAGTTTTTCTAAAGAAAATGGTTTCTCTCATGCTTATTTAAGCCAAATTTTAAAAGGGGATTGTAATCCATCACCAGTAATAGCGACAAAAATTTCTAATGGTTTGAATCTCAAAATAGAAGATATTTTTTTTGTTAAAGTGGTTGGTGATAGCAAACGAATTGAAAGGGAGATTCAATATGGAATTAGCAACAATTAATGTCGATGTTGACCAAAAGCAGTTGCGTGATTACATCCAAAAGAAAATTGATGAGAGTATCCATCAAACTTTTTTTACAATTGATATTAATAAAATGGCTGAATTAACATGCATTTCTAAATCAAGTCTTGAACTTGATATACTCCAAGATCCGAGAGTCAAACAATTCGAACGTCGTAAACCCGGTGGAAAAAGATACTGGTTTTATGAGCCGACGATGGAAGCAATTAAACAGATTATGGATTCTTGGTAGAAGTAGAAAATTAAATCAAAAGCGTGAGCAAACGTGAAAATTAGAAGTTTTATCAAATTTAAAAATAAGTAATTTTTTTGATATTAAAAGGGTTGAGGTGAATACATGTGGGCGAAGTATCAGTTAATAAATTAATGTCAGCTGCTGAAATACGTGAAGACAAGTTACATATCATCTTAGAAAAAGCGGAGAACGGTGATTCAAAAGCAATCAAAGTTTTAGAAGAAATTAATCGAATATTAAAGCAAGTATGATATTTACTTTTAAAAACATTATTAAGAGAAAAGGAGGTGCTCATTTTTGAAAGTTACCATGCCGCACTATATAACAATAATTGATGAAATGTTACCTGGAGCAAAAATTATCAAGTTAACTGGATATGCAAATGGAAATCAGGGGTATCAAAAAGCGAAAACGCCAGTATGTAAGTGGAAAGATAGCCAGGGATTAGATGATTTAGAAATAAATAAATGGATAAACCAAGGCGGATGGATTGGAGCAGTTATTCCTCAGGAGCGGATTATCATAGATGTGGATGACCAGGTTCAAGGAGAACTTGTGAAAGATTTGCTTGAAGGAGAAAACAGGCATCACCATTCGATTAAAACACCAAACGGATGGCAGTTCGTTTTTGCAGCTAAAGAGAAAAGGACACAAGACATTAAACAGATTACAAAATATTTCTCTCAAATAGGTGTAGTTATTGATACCCGTACAGCTGGAGCAGGATATATTGTTTTTCCTACAAACAACACAGAAGGACGCTATATAGCAAATAATAGCATAGATCAGCTGGACGAATTACCACACTATTTAATACCTGTTAGAAATACGGATAAATCTAAAGATTATATGTTTCCAGTACCTATAGAAAGCTCAGGTAGCAGAAATGACACAATGTATAAGTTTGCTACGCATTTAAAAGCGTGGAATGTTTCTAACGAGGAAATAATGCAGGCAATGGAGCTTATATATGAGTATTTTCTTTTAGATAAAACTGATTTTCCTTATAACGAATTAAAGAGCCTTACGCAGTCAGCTATTCAATGGAAACCAGACCAGACAAAAAGACAGCATACATCTGACAGTAATTTTGAAACACATGCCGAAGGTAAAGACGAAAATAAAATCATTCCTAAGCCTTTTAAAGTGGGAAATAAAGATACACTTTTTGAGACGAGAGAGGATAAGGATGGAAATGAGATAACAAAACTCGTATCTCGCAAAACACCATATATTACAAAGGAATTCCACAACATAGAGCGTCCACAAGTACTTTATGAAATTGAATGGAAGGAAAGTAATAGAACTGTAAGTGAAGTTGTGCCAGCTTCTACTATTGCTGTTAGAAAAGAATTATTAGAACTAAGTGATAAAGGCTTTTCCGTTAATGATAATAACGTTAAAAAAATCATTACTTATTTTGACCAATATCTATTGATTAATAATATAGAACAAAATTATGCGGTAGAGCGTTTAGGGCATATAAAGGATACTTTTATCCATCCTTTAGTTACTAAAGATGTTGAAATTATGGCGATAGATCATGGCGAAAAACAACTACTTGAAGGTTTTGAAGTAAAAGGAACAGGTGATACTTGGAAAAATGAAATATTTGAACGAATTAAGCAGCAACCTAAGGCGGTATTTTTTGTACTTTCTAGTTTTGCGAGTGTCATTATTAAAGATTTACGCTTGCAACCTTTCATTGTTGATTTAAGCGGAACTACCTCACAGGGGAAGACTACTACATTAAAAGTAGCCGCAAGTGTTTGGGGTAATGAGAGCTTAATGAGTGAATGGAATGCTACAAAAGTATCTATTGAAAGAAAATCAGCGTATCTAAACAGTTTTCCTTTATTACTTGATGATACAAGAAAAGCTGATGAACGTATTTTAAAAGATGTTATTTATTCTTTTAGTGGAGGACGTTCAAAAGGTAGAGGGAGCTTAAAAGGAAGTCAGCGGGAGTATACTTGGCATAATATTTTACTAAGTACAGGTGAAGTTTCTCTAAATGAGTACGCTAAAAATCAAGGTGGAGCGGCTGCAAGGATTATCCCATTAATTGACGAGCCATTAAAGAAAGATCATAGCAATATCATGGGACTTTATGAAGCAATGGAAAACAATTATGGAGCGATAGGAATAGAGTTCTTAAAAGTTTGGTTAAAACATAAGAAGGAGCTTACTCCAGAGTATCACAAGTTTAGAAAACACTATGTAGATAAAGCGAAAGGTAATGAAGTATTAAGCCGATTAGCTGGATATTATGCAGCAGTTCATTTTACAGGCAGTATATTGAAAAACAAAATGGACTTTGATATTGATCTAAAAGCCATTTCCTCATTATTTGATGATATAGCAGAAGAAAATAAATCCATTGATAAGCCACTTCAATTTTTAGAAGAGATACTTACGGATTTGGATAGTAGTAGACAAAATATATTTTATGATTATATGCCTAAAATTATTAAAGCAATCTATAAAGATAAACAAAGACAGTTGTTTTTGACCCCAGCTTATACTACCGATTTCTTAGGTGTTGAAGAAAAGCAAGTAAGGCGTGAATGGTTAAAGAGAGGCATGACAATTCCAGTTGAAAAAGGAAGTAAAGTAGTTGATTACAAACTTGTAAGCCATAAGGGCAAGAAATTTAATGGTATACCGTTAAATATGGAACTTGTAGGAGAACTAGGATTTGACTTTTATGAAGCTAATATAGATTTTTCAGATTAGTAGTAATAAGAGTAATAGGGAATTACTTTATTTAAAATTTCTTATTACTGTTTAAAACCCTTATAAATCAAGGGGTGAATCAGTAAAAGTAATAAGAGTAATAAAAGTAATAAGGATTTTGATATATACATGTATTTAAAAAAAGAAAATAAAACCAGTTTATATATGTAAGTATTTTGATTTTAAAAATGTATTACTTTTATTACTGATAAGTCAAATCCCTTGTGGGAGTAAGGGGAAATAAGGTAATACGTCCAAAACCTTATTATTACTCGTACTACTGATATTTTTATAGAAAAGGCAATAAAGCTTAGAGCCGTAAGCATTTCAAGGTTTTAGCAAAAAGTAATAAACATGTATTACTAAAAAAATGGAGGTAAGTAAATGGCAACTAAAAAAGCTCCAATTGTATTAGCGATTGAACGTGATGAAAAAGGAAATCTTAGTACATGGTGTCAATACTGTAGAAAGTTTCATCATCACGGAACAGGTGAAGGACACAGGGATGCACATTGTTTTGAGGAAGATAGCCCATATATTCGTACAGGTTATGTCCTTAAGAAGATGAAACTATCAGGTAAAGAAGTTGTTACAAAGAGTGCGCCTAAGTAGGTGATACGTAATTGGTTTGCCTTAAAGATTATCAAATGTTAGAAGCAGAGATCATTTATTTGGAATACAAGTTAAATAGAATACATGCTGAATTAAAACGTCAGAGCAAATGGGGTAAAGATATATTATCAATTAATACAGGCAATGAAGAAATGGAAAAGATACTGGATCAACTTAAGGATGAGCTCACATCTAAGAAAGAACAATTGCAACAGCTCGTAGACTTGGTGAGTAATTTCAAAAACTTAGAACAACAGATACTTAAGTTGAAATATATTGATGGAATGACGTTAGAAGGCATAGGAACTAAATTAAATTACAGTACACATTATATTAAAGTGAAACATGCTGAGGTTATGAGAAGAATCAAGTTTGCTGAGAGATTAAAGGTAAGAGAATAGAGAACTGTGGAAGGAAAACAAAATATTTTAAAAGCTATTTAATTAATTAAACAAGAATTGAATTGTTCATTTGTAAACAAAAATTAAAAATGATTTTTCATATACCCCCCCATCTAAATATAGAAACAATTTTGCTGGGGGACCGAGCAACGCGGGGGGGAGATTTGTCTTTTTATTTTTTGCTTTCCGCGCGTGGAAAATAGAAAAAAGGCCAAAAAAAGATGCTTTCCTATTTTTTGAGGAAAACATTTATGTTTTTGGTTGGTAAATTAACTTGTTACTTATGAACCTATAAACTGCATGAAATCAACGTTTGTTTCGTTAAATTTAGATTATCATAACTCAAATATACACGTCAAATAGTAATTTTCATTTAAAAAAATAATAAAACAAGTGATGAAAGGGGGATGAAAGTATGATTTCAAATGAAGACAAAAAACAAACAGCCTATGAAATGTATAAAAGCGGAAAATACTCATTTAAAGAAATCGCAGCAGAATTAGGAGTCAAAGAGAGTACGCTAAACAATTGGCGTCACCGTTACAAGTGGGTAGAACTATCGGCAAATATAGAACGTCAAAAGCTTTATGATTTACTGATGTATAAATTGAAAGATAAAGGCTTAGAAAGCGAAATGCAATTCGTAGACATGGTGAATACGTACATGAAATTTTTCGATATCAAAAACAAATTGATTGAAGATATTGAAGAGCGCGGCGTATCTGTAATTGGTGTAACGGGATCAGTCAAGAAGAATGATTCTATTACGGAATTAATAAAAGTTATTACGTCAATGTCAAAGTTACTGGAGTTTTTAGGTATAGACATTGAAGAGACCGAGGAAGATGAAGAACTTTATATATAAAAATAATATAACAGGAGGTCATGAAAACATGGCACATTTAGAAAAAAGTTTAAAATTGAAAGAATTATTGTATCAACGAATCAAAACAGAAGAAAGAAGCCTTCCGGTCCTGGAAAAGCTAAAATTAGCAGAAGAGTGTCAAAGAAACGTTACGTCACGTGATGAATATGACCATATTACAAAGATCGTTGAAGAACTAAAAAAAGAATATGCAGCCGAAAGGAAATTCGGTTACACGCCAACAGTTATTTTTAGTGAAGAAGACAAAGCCCAGGCGGCGAAAGTGATTAAGAAAGATATCAAAGGGATGGACAAACGTTATATCGAGTTACGCAAACGAAAAGATGACTTAGAAACGTCTATTGCTGATGAAGTTGCCGCTATTAATGTAGAACTAAATGAAATGCATGAAGCTCATAGAAAGTTAATGCATTGTAACGAGACTTACGGAGGGTATTACTGTGAACTATATGAAATGGTTACATCTACGAAATCGGAGGTATTACGATAATGATTACAATATATGAAAAAATTCTATCGGCACGAGAAAGAAAACATGCTTATCATACTTATGATATTGAACTAACTCCGCTAACAGATGCAGGGAAAGTATTATTCGGTCGTATGGACTTATTAAAGGAAGAAATGGACGGACAAGTTAAAAACTGGTTAAAGAATGCTTTATCACGTAACAACAGCAGCTTCAAACCTAATGACAAATATACTTTTTACTATGATGATCCGAACGAATCAGAAGATCAGCGAGTAAATGAAGTGTTACGTTATGTAGAAAACAAGATTTATAGAAAATGGAATACAAGTACAAAATGGGGTAATTTAAAATCGCCGGTACTTGGAATCGACTATAAGGTGAAGATAGAAAAGAAAGTTGACGTGATCGACGCGCTGGAAAAGTCAGGTTCGAAACAAAAAACGTTAAAAAATCCAGCGATTGATGTAGAAGTAACCGATACATTAGTTACTGAAGGGTAACGCTTGAAAAAAATCAGATGGATTGGAACTTGAAGTTATGAAGGAAATGTATACGAATGTTAATGAAGTAGGATTGAAATTATACAACCTTCTCGACGGGAAGCTAATCTATTCAGAGGTAGAACCAACTGTGTATCGTTTGGAGGTTAAGTAATTATTTAATAGTTGATTAATTATAAGAAAAAGAGCCGATGTTTAATAATAAAGGGTGTCGGTTCTTTTTTATTTGATAGATTGTGAGAGTGGGGTGGTTACTATGCGTAATAATAAATTAAATCGTAGTCATGGCATAAGGAACGAATTTTCGGTTGCAGAAATTCATGTAAAATTGTATAATACTTGCAAAGATTGGAGGAGGGTGTGTGTATGGATTTTGTTTTACAAAAAGATATTCCTAGACAAGCAATCGAACGAAGCTTTCCACAAAATATTAGAGTCGAAATGAATGAGGCTGTAGCTAAAGCGTATGAGTTAGCGCTTAGTACCTTAGAAAATACAAACTATTTAAATGACTCTGATGGGAGAGGAAAGGATAGTTTTCCCTATTTAAAAAATTTTGCGGTTGAATTCGTATTACGTAATTTTATTAAGCAAGGAAGACTTCCTTATAAGTATGAAATTAAATTTAATCGTAACAAATCTGCGCGATATTTTATTATGAAGAACCTAGAAAATACGATTGAAATTTGTGTTAATCAAGTCAAAAGGAAATCTTGTATAGGTAGACCTGCACACTATAGAAATCAGCGTATTAAACAATTTCAGTCTTACATGTTATTAGATGATCAAGAGCAAGAGAACAGTGAAATAGATATTATTTCTAAACCTCCTATATATTTTGAATTAAATCATGGTTATCAAAGTTTTAAACCGACTTTTGTTGTACTCGGCATTCCGAATAAAATGGGAGAATGGGTAGATTATATAGAAATATCTAAAGAATTACATGTGTTAGAAATTCCATCTGGAATACAAACACAGGTAGCTAATGTAGAGGACTTTGATCTTGATGAGTTCTTAGAATATTTAAATGAGAGTGAGATAAATGAATAAGCAATATGATAAGTATTCAAAAAAGAGAATGCTGTTTTCTGGGAAATTTCAATTTAACGGAAAAAAGCTAAAACTAGCTAGAGAAATACGTTCAATGACTACCACGGAATTAGCGGGGAAAATTGATGTATCGCATCAAATGATATCTAAATATGAAAAAGGAGAGAATATTCCTCAAGAAGAAAAAATAAGGCTTATATCTCAAGCTCTTCAATTTCCAAGAACATTTTTCTTTACATCATACTTTCTGGAAAATAACGAAAGAACTAGTCCGAATTTTTTCCGGAAAGGAGCAGCGGTTGCGAAAAAATATCAAATACAAGTAGAAGCTAATACAACCATATCCGTAGGAATAAAAAAATATTTAGAATCGAAATTGAAATTACCGAAATTTACTATGCCTAATTTTGCGTTGGTCCAAAAAGAATTTCGTCAATTAGATTTTAATGACATAGAAGATACAGCAAATGCCTTACGAGATTTATTTAATTTACAACGTGGTCCTATAGGGAACATAACTCTTTTGTGTGAACGAATGGGTATAGGAGTGTTTTTTGCTGATTTAGATAGTGCAAAAATTGACGCACATACAGTATTCGTAGATGATACACCATATATTATTTTAAATAAAGAAAGAAAATCTAGTGTACGGATGAGATTTAATATAGCACATGAATTAGGGCATATTTTATTACATTCTCATTATCAAGAAAAAGATGTTGCCAATTCAAGTAACCATAAGCGTATAGAAGATGAAGCTGATCACTTTGCAGGATGTCTTTTATTACCGGGTGATGGACTTGCATTAGATATGGCAGCATCAAATTTAACTTATCTAATTTCATTAAAAAAACATTGGAAAGCATCTATCCAAGCGATAATTTACAGATCAGAACAACTAGGGTTATTTTCAAGCAATCATACTTTACATTTAAGGCAACAAATTAGCCGAAATAGTTGGCGGAAATTTGAACCTTTAGATGACGAAATTCCAATTGAAGAGCCACAAGTACTAAAACAAGCCATTCAAGTTCTCTTAAAGAATAATATAATTACTGTTGAAGAATTAGAAATGGAGCTAGGATTAACAATGGAGATGATACAAGAATATTGCTTGGGGCGTAATTGTTATGAAGCGAAGGAAATAAAATTTCAAAATAATGTTGTATCATTGTTTTAAAGTATTTTATCATTAATAAAAAAAATTCCCTCTGTATAGTTAAGTAGGGAATTTTTTATAAGCTTTGGATGCTTGAATATTATAAACTTCAGGTGTATTTTGTTTTTAAATCATTCTTATATAGTTTTTTATATAAGAATGAACACCTCTAATGAATGCTCTATTTAGCTTGTTTCTTCTAAATTAAAAAAGAATTCTACTATATCCCTCCCAAATTTAGATATCTCGAAACTGTCTCTCGAATTTAATTTTTTCAATTTTAAATTGGATGTTCTTTTTCCTTTTGATTGTTTTTCCAAATAGTCATGAATATCTTTTATGGACTGAAATAGATTTTTTAAATCATCAAGAATCTTTTTCTCTGTTTTTGTTGTGAGAATACCTAATCTAAAGAGATTATTTCTGATAGAGTCATATTGATCGTAACTTAATCCGTGTTGTTTCATCACATCTTCAAAAGTTAGTCGTTCTTGATCGTAGGAGTAGTTATATAGCCTTAATACTGCAATATCGACTATTCTTAGTTCTTTTAAAACATCATAATAAGTCAATACAAAATCCTCAGTCACATCTTCGTGTTCTGTTAATTTAACAAAACCGTTTACCATGTACTTTATTTTATCTTCTTGTTGCTCATCGATAACATAATCCATTACATATCCGTATAATTTGTCAATTTGTTGTTTTTGTTCGCTTGTTTTATTTTCTAAATTGGCTTGAAGCTCAGTAATTTTAGAGGCTAAATCCTCTGAAAAAGTTTGCATATTTCTTTCGAGTTTCGCTCGTTTAAGGCTTCCATAAACTCCGGATAAACCTGGTACTATTGATGCCACTCCATCTATTGCTAACTCCGCAACAAGGCTGGTAACAGATTCTTTTGCAAAATCAGCTACAGCATCACTTCCAACTTCAAGAACAGTGGTTATGGTTGTTTCTTTTGTTATTTCTTTTAGATCTTGCTTCTTATTTCGTTCCATTTATGTTCCTCCATCTTCTTGTTTGACAAAACTTATATTTCTATAAAAACAAATAACATCTTTTTATTAAAATGAAAAGCCCTCAAATAATTGAAGGCTTAAATTTAATGATACGAATATGAAACTACTTAGCTAACACTGGCATGTGCAACTTCATTCCTAATATGTGCAATATAATTCATTGGATATGACATACCAGTTTCTGTTTCTATCATCGCTTGAAGGGTAGGTAAAGGTTTCCCTAGATTATTCTTAACTATTTTTCGAAGTTTATTATGCTCTACGTTTGTTAAAAGTGCAATCTTTGTATCATTATCTATAGAAGAGCTTTGATTTAAAAGATTGTTAATATTTAATGTTATATCCTCACTAATATTCTTAACAATTTCATCCACCTCTTCTTTTGTGAACGAATCTTTTTCTTTACTTTCTTGATTGTATTCTTCTACGATTCCTTTACTGACACTATGTAGTAATCGTGGGTCTATTCTATCTACTTTAGCATCCACATTTCTTACATTAGCCGATATCTCATTTAATAAATGTGATAATCGGTCATTTACCCTTTGATTATCACTATCCTGTTTAAGCGCAATGAATATTGCTACAAGAGCTAAGGCTATTGAAACAGCGCTAGAAATTATAGAGAAATTCATCTCTATTGCCTTACTGTTATAAAATCCAGCTATTAATAAAATTATTATTGTAATTAGTATTCCTACTAACCAAATCCAGTCTTTATTTCCCCATTTTTTATCCATTAATTATCGCCTCCAGAAAACATTATCCGACAATATGGAAGATTTATCTACAAAATATGAAAGAAATATCGTTTTTATTTTTAAAAGGTATTAATGCGAATAAAAGCGAACTTATCCATATTCAAAAAAAACTTACTGAGGCATATAATCAGTAAGCTTTTTTGTTAGTATTTATTGTATCAGTAAATTTTCCAGCTGAAAAAAGAAGGGACATTAGCTCTTACACTAAACATCTTCCCTTTTTATTATTCCTCAATTTTAGGAGTTTCTTTTACAAGGTTACTTCTGAATCCCATGCTTCTACAAATTCAAAACCTTTTAAATCACTTTCTAACACTGCATTTCTCAATTCATCTGATACGAAAACAGCAGTAGGATGAATCCTTTTATTTATATATACTTTAAAAATCATTTCATTTTGAATAACATTAGGAGTAAATGCAAATTTTTCACATCCTATTATTAAACCTGTAATTAGTTTTTTGAAAATTGCTTTATCACTATCAATTGCATCTAATACATTTAAAACATGAACTACATAGTATACTTCGTCTGTTGTATTATGAATAAGTGGAAGAAACTCAACATTAGCACCTATTAAAGGTTCTAATAATTTTTTTGCTTGTGCGCTAACCATTGGTGCACCAGTTTCTCCCCAAAAATGAGGAAAATCACTATGATTTCCTTCTTCTAGACATTCAATAAATATTTCTCCCCATGAATCTAGTAAAATTGTAGTGGAGTTAAATTTTCCTTCAAAATATTTTTTATCATTTTTATAATTTAATAGTTGGAAAGACTCATAGTTATCGGATGAACTCTTCAATTCCCAAATTTTCATTTTCCTTCTCCTTTAATATTTAATCTATTCATAAATTATTTCGGGCTATTTAATTTTAAGCTGCCATCTAATAAACGTGTTCTTATATCATGTAAAGCTGCAACAGCGTCTGCTTGAGTACCACCATATTCTTTAACTTCTTTTAGTACCTTAGTTACCTCTTTCATATAATCCGTACTATGGTTACCTATATGTAACACTTCAGTAGTCACATATTCATTTACTTTATACGGTAAAAATACTCCATTGGCAGCAGAATCATGGTGTATTCCAAATTCTTTTAATAATTCTTGTGCTTCAACAGCCCTTTTATCATTCCAAGGTGTTAGATGATGTGCTGCATTAGAATATGGGGGTGGTTCAATTCCTGCTTCTTTAAGTTCTGCACGTAATTTTTGAGATGCTGTATACGAATCAGGATACTCATTTTTTACTTCTACTCTATCAAGAACTTTATCTGCATAGTCTTGAATTACCTCTTGTACATCTTTAACTCTAATTTTTCCATCTGTTGTTTTAGAAAATACCATTGTGTCCTCAGCTTTATTAAAAGTAGAGGAATCAAAATGAGGTCTTAGATTAAGTCCATTGGTATCAGAAAAAGCAAGTCGATTTTCGATACTTAAATTATCAACTAAATTTGTAAAAGCTGGTTGTATACGCGGAACAGTAATTTCAGTTACTTTTGAAATCTTAGATACTTTAGAAGCATTCATAACACCTTTTGCACCACTCAGTATTCCTCCACCAGCAACTTGCATAAAAGTGTATGTTCCCCATCTTGCAATACTCTCAGCATCACCATTTATTACATCATTAATAAATGAATCTGACAACGCATTATACATGGCAGGAAGAGTCTCATCATAATTTATAATAGCGTCCTTTGCATTCAACCATGTTTCTGCTTCAAATAAAGTTGGGAACCCTTCTATTACATCTCCAACGGCTTGTCCTGAACCAACATAAATACCATTCCAAATTTTCGGAACACCTTCTATTACATATCCAACAGCTTGTCCTGAACCATAATAAATAGCGTCCCAAGCTTTTTCCAACATAGATTTTTCGTCTTCTTTATCTTCAAGTTTCTCGGCTTGATGACTTCTTTCTTCTGTAATTGCTTGAATTGAAGTCGCCCATTCCATATTCAACCCTTGTGTACTAAATGTACCACTTGCAGGACTAAAACCTTTTCCACTTTGGACTTCGGCTAAACCTGTCGCAATATTAGCGGCTAATTGAATTGCTGTACTATAGTTATCGCTAGATGTTTGATTAAATTCATATAGATGTTCTAGTTTCTCTTGCAGTTTTCGTTTCATGACAGCAAAAAGATTTACCATATCGTTCATGCCCGGATTTGGCATAGTTTGATGGAGTGCTTCTGTACTTGCTATCATTCGGTCAATTTCTCGAATTTGTTCTAATATTTCTTGTTCAATAACATCTGTTGAAGCTACCTGTGATTGAAATTGACTTGGAAAGGCATCGTTCTGACGAATTAATTCCTCACATAAGTAAATGATTCCTTGTGCTAAAGGGCGAAAGGTTTCTGCGAAAAATGCTTTTGCACTATCGTAAGTTTGCCCTTGTAGAACGGTATCACTTGTAAAAGCATCAATTGACTGAATAGCTTGTTCCATACCTTGAATAGTAGTGGTACAGAAAGCATTCATACTTTGTGCTTGAGCCTGTACTTCCCCTAAATACATATTTAAACTCAAAAATCTCCCTCCTTTAATAAGTAAATTATACCGATTTAAGGAGATAACTGTAAATGTTACATTGCAATGAGTTTATTAGAGATATTAATATACCTAAAAGCGAATTTATCCATATTCCAACTGAAATGGGGAGTAAAGAACTGGTGGTATTAAATGATTCACCAAATAAAAAAGTGAACGAGTATGAAAAAATATTCGTTCACTTTTATTTTACTCTTTATAAATGTAGCTCATAATTACCGTCATTACTATCGGGTTTTCTAAATATTTCCTCGAATGGACCAACCTTTTTTGAGAAACCATTTTTTAATGCAAAGTGGTAACCTTCTTCAGTTATAACTTCTTGTAATACTAATCGTTCGAATCCTTTTTCTTTAGCGAATGTTTTAAACCATTCAAGAACAATACTTCCTTTACCTTGATTACTTGGGGTAATGTTTATAGCAGTAATCGCTAAGGATGGATCGGGGTAAAACTCACTTCTAAGGTTAATGGTGACCTTATGTTCTTTAGAAGAAATATTTAAAGCATACTTAGAAACCCCTTCCATGAACATTATTTCATCTTGTACCAATTCGTCTAATAACATTTTTAATTTTTGAAAGTCTTGTACATGAAGAGGGATCTTGGTGAATTTTTCTTTCAAAACAATTAACTCCTTTTAATTTGATTAGAATAAATATCATTATATCTGAAATTGTAAGAGTGTGTGGGGAAATTAGCATTTGCTCACGCTTTTTTTTATTTCAAAAGTCCCCCCAAAAACCTCCCCCAACTAATTAATTTTATTTAAGTTATTTTACAAACCATAAGAACAGTAAAAAACCCTAGAAAAGGCGTTATAATAACGTTTCTAGGGTTTTTAATACTAGTATCTACAAAGCGATTGAATTAACGAGAGTAGAACTCTACGATTAATGCTTCGTTGATTTCAGCTGGTAACTCAGCACGCTCAGCGTGACGAGTGTAAGTAGCTTCTAATTTGTCAGCATCGAAAGTTAAGTATTCTGGTACGAAGTTGTTAACTTCGATCGCTTCTTTAACAACAACAAGGTTGCTAGATTTTTCGCGAACGCTGATAGTTTGACCAGGTTTTACACGGTAAGATGGGATATCTACGCGAGCGCCATCAACCATGATGTGACCGTGGTTTACTAATTGGCGAGCTGCACGACGAGTGCGAGCTAAGCCCATACGGTAAACTAAGTTGTCAAGACGAGCTTCAAGAAGGATCATGAAGTTTTCGCCGTGCTTACCAGGCATTTTACCTGCTTGGTCAAATGTGCGACGGAATTGACGCTCAGTCATGCCGTACATGTGACGAAGTTTTTGTTTCTCTTGTAATTGTAAACCGTATTCTGAAAGTTTCTTACGTTGGTTAGGACCGTGAGGACCTGGTGCGTAAGGGCGTTTTTCTAATTCTTTTCCTGTGCCGCTTAGAGAGATTCCAAGACGACGAGACAGTTTCCAAGCTGGACCTGTATAACGAGCCATAGTTGACTCCTCCTTTAAAATGTTTTTATTTACGTAAAATAAAAACAGACGTAATCGATATTTACGGGCATTTTGTTTTCATGTACCTTCGCTCCAGCAGCAGGGAGTTACGAGATACACCTCCGTAGAGGAACAAAATACAAACGATAAACTCACATTACAAGGCTGCCTTTTTATTTTACACAAACGCTATTATATCTTTTACCCAGAGTTTCGTCAAGCGAGTACGTTTTTGTTTTATGCATATAAATTTTGGAAATGAACAAGAAGGAATTTAAAACGATATAAAAGAAGAGATAGAAACACAAATAAAACGCTTACATAAAATGAAGTAAAACGTTCATCAAAGTTTTAATGATGAATATGCGGCAATAAAAACATAAAAGGGGATGTTTTTATGAAAAAGAAGCATATGGAGACAGCGTTAATTCATCACGGTTATACATCAGAGGAACATAAAGGAAGTTTAACACCGCCTTTATTTCAAACGTCTACATTTACATTTGAGACTGCGCAGCAAGGAGAGGCAAGTTTTGCGGGAGTGGATCCATCTTATATTTACTCAAGACTTGGAAATCCGACTGTGAAATTATTCGAAGAACGTATGGCGGTGTTAGAAGGAGGAGAAGAAGCGCTTGCTTTCGGATCCGGTATGGCAGCTATTTCCGCAACGTTAATTGGTTTTCTAAAAGCTGGAGATCATATTATTTGTTCAAATGGATTATACGGCTGCACATACGGTTTTTTAGAAGTGTTAGAAGAAAAATTTATGATTACGCATTCGTTTTGTGATATGGAGACAGAGGCTGATATGGAAAATAAAATTCGCCCGAATACAAAGCTTATTTTCGTTGAAACACCGATTAATCCGACAATGAAATTAATTGATTTAAAACAAGTGATTCGGGTTGCGAAGCGAAATGGGTTACTTGTTATTGTTGATAATACGTTTTGTTCACCTTATTTACAAAGACCGCTTGAACTTGGCTGTGACGCGGTTGTTCATAGTGCGACAAAATATATTGGTGGTCACGGTGATGTTGTGGCGGGTGTAACAATTTGTAAAACGAAAGCGTTAGCTGAAAAAATCCGCCCGATGCGAAAAGATATCGGCGGTATTATGGCACCGTTTGACGCATGGTTATTGTTACGCGGATTAAAGACACTAGCAGTAAGAATGGATCGTCATTGTGATAATGCAGAAAAAATTGTATCGTTCCTAAAAAATCATGATGCGGTAGAAGGTGTTTGGTATCCAGAAGGAGAGTTAGCATCTCGCCAAATGAAACGTGGGGGCGGTGTTATATCTTTTTCAATTAAAGGCGGGAAAGAAGAGACGCAGGCGTTTATTAATGACCTTCACTTTATTACAATTGCGGTAAGTTTAGGAGATACAGAAACGTTAATTCAGCACCCAGCAACGATGACGCACGCCGCGATTCCAGCTGCGTTAAGACAAGAAATGGGCATTTATGATAATTTAATACGTTTATCTGTCGGTTTAGAATCGTGGGAGGATATTGTTTCTGATTTAGAGCAAGCGTTAAAGAAAATATCTACTGTTAGTAATCAATAAAAAAAGAGCTAGCTATCGGTTTTGTACGTCATGTACTTAATCGATAACTAGCTCTTTTTTGTTACATATGTTTTAGGAGTGTTTCCACAAACTTTTCTAAATAGCGCTGATCTACTTCGTCGAAACGGTTTTTTTCAGGGCTATCAATATCAAGTACACCAATGACATTCCCATCCTTAATAATCGGTACGACGATTTCTGAATTTGAAGCACTGTCGCAAGCGATGTGTCCTGGGAATTGATGAACGTCTGCTACAAGCTGTGTTGTTTTCGTTTCAGCTGCAACGCCGCAAACGCCTCGTCCAAATGGAATGCGCACGCAAGCAGGCATTCCTTGGAATGGTCCAAGAACAAGCTGATTTCCTTCTGTTACGTAAAAGCCAACCCAATTAACACGATCCAAAAATTGGTTTAATAATGCGGACGCATTTGATAAGTTTGCGACTACGTTTGATTCGCCAGTTAATAATGCATCCAGTTGTTTTATTACTGTCTCATATTGCTGCACGCGAGATCCTGTATAACTTTCTTTAGTAAACATGGAAACAGCTCCTTTTTTATCGAGATGTGTAAAATATTAGCAAAATACGATGTATTTCACATGACTTTGTCGATAGAAAATTAAAGGAATTTGTCTTAAAAGTCAAGAAATTTACACTATAGCTGTTCAGTGAGAGGAAGTGAGCGCATGAAACAGACGAAACAAAAAGTAATTGATGCGGCAATATCGTTGTTTAACACGAAAGGTTATGATGGAACGTCGGTGCGAGACATTGCAAAGCGAGCGGATGTGAATGTAGCGAATATTTCATATTATTTTGCTGGAAAGCAAGGCCTATTAGAGCAGCTTATTACTAATTTTTTAGAAGGGTATATTCATGTGATTGAAACGTCCTTTGAACAGAGAGAATATTTGTCGGCTAAAGATGTGATGGTGCAAATGGTGCGCGGGATTTTACGATATCAATTTGATAATAGGGAGCTGACACGTTTCTTTTACCGAGAGCTGTCGCTTGATACGACATTAATTCGCGAAGTGATGACCGTTTATTTTTCTAAAGAAAGATATTATATAGAGCAAATGATTAGACAAGGACAAATGAAACAAGAATTTAAAAAGGTATCTTTTACAATGTTTATGACGCAATTAAAAGGCATGATGAATATGCCGTTTTTATATCCGCAATATATATCAGAAGTGCTACATTCTTTTCCATCTGAGACCTTTTTCTTAGAAATGTACACGAAAGAAATTGAACAATGGATAGAACAAACATTATGTATAACGAATATGTACTATGAATGGCCAAGAGCTGTTCATATGTGAAAAATCCCCACCTAACGAACTGAGGTGGGGATTTTTGTGCTTTCTTTTCTTTGCCATAAATTGTTGCATAATAGCGCGATAATTGTTAATGAGGCGCCCACAATTTCAATTTTGTCGACTGTATAACCTCGAAAGATGGAACCGATAAGTGCAAGTACAGGAACTAAATTCATAAATAATATGCCATTAATAGATGAAATATAGCGATTTCCTGCGTTCCAGCAAAATACTGCGATAACGCCTGCAATAATAGACATATATAAGAGTTCAAAACGAACGTTCATAATTGTCGATAGTGAAGGTACAGTAACGACGTTTGTATAAGTTAAAAAAGTGACGATAGTGATGAGTGAAATTGAGCCAAATAAACAGGTTAACGTCGTATACCTAAGTGGCGACCAAGATTGAAAACTAGCACCACCGTTTGTATAAATGACCCAGCAAGTAACGCCGCACAGCATAAGTATATTTGTTGAGAGATGGCTGGCAGCTCCAAATAATAAGTGAATATTTCCTTTTGAAATGACAAGCATGACACCGAATAATGCAACAAACATACAAAGGAATGTATAGTTTTGTGGGCGTTTATTTTTTGTTATCCACTGCAATAATAAAGCGATGAGTGGCATAAGAGACTGAATCATCGCGGCATGGATGGCTCCAGACGGTCCGGCAAGTTGTTGTCCATAGAAAACGAGAAAACCATATCCTGCGAAACCGACTGTTCCGTAAAAGAGTAACGAAAGTGTTTTCTTTTCTAAGCGGAGTGACTTTGTCCCTTCGGTAAGTAATAGCAGAATAAGAAAAATAATAGCTGCTGATCCATAGCGAATCGTTGTGAAGAAGAACGGATCGATAAACTGTAAGGCGTTTGCCATGACAGGAAACATAAATACCCAAGCCGTTACGGCAAGTAAGCATAGGAGGGACCCGAGTAGCATTTGTTTTTTGTTCAAGAGTATCTTTCCCCTTTACATTTCGTTATAGTAAGTTGATGAAATAAGTATAAAGAGTAATTGTTTATAGAAGGAAATATCGATTTTTTATGACAGTTATAACTTTTTGTTAGAGGTGTGTACGATGGATTTAGAGGCAGTACGATCGTTTATTGAAGTGAAGAATACGCGAAGTTTATCAAAGGCGAGTAAGATTTTACATATTTCTCAGCCGGCGCTTAGTAAACAAATTCAAAGGTTAGAAGCGGATTTAGAGGTTACTTTATTAAAACGTTCCGCGCAAGGAGTCGAATTAACAAGTGCTGGAGAGTTATTCATAACAAGAATGTTACCGATTTTGGGACACATACATGAAGTGAAAGCCGAAATGAAGAAATTTCAAGAGAAGCGGAACATTTCTATAGGCATATTGCCAAGTTTAGTAGCACATTACATAGCGAAATGTAAAGATATATTAGGTGACGGGTTCGAAATAGAATGGAAAATTGAGCATACGAAAGTACTGATAGGACTTTTTAAAGAACGGAAGATTGAAGCGATGTTCATCGATTCAGTAGTAGAAGGTGCTACGTGTATAAAAGAAATACGAGAAGAAAAAATTGTGTGTGTCGTTTCAAATGATCATCTTTATAAAGAGAAAACAGTAATTCGAATGGAAGATTTGCAAAATGAAAAGTTAATCGTATACCCAGAAATCTGCGATGTAAGGAAAATGATTACGAATCTGTTTCAAGGGATAGGTGCGAAACCGATTATTGCATTTGAAACTTCTTATGCAGAACCGATGCTTGCGATGGTCAGTGCTGGACTTGGCATCACGTTACTTCCAGAAATAGCAGTAGAGCAAGCGGTAAGACAAGGAAATGTGCATGCGATTTCTATTGAACCGACAATTGTACGTAAAATATATTTCGCATCTCATATGGAAGAAGGCCCTTTGCTGCATTCATTTGATGATGAGAGGTAATCCAAACGGAATATTGAGAAAGATTACAATTGCATTGAAAGAAACATGAAATTTTTAAAAAAACTAGGTCAAAAACAAACCATTACATGGTATGATTAGTACATTGTTAGTTGTTAAATATAGGGGAATTCCCTTTTTATACATAATGCCTTCCATTTCATAAACGGAACGGACAAAAAAAGAGATATAACTAGGAGGCTTTTTTGCATGGATTCTATCCTGACGATCGTTATCATTGTAGTAAGCTCTATTCTAGTGCTGCTCATGATAGAGCTTGTGATAAGAAATCGTTCATATAAAGATATTGAAGCACTTGAGCAGTGGAAACAAGAGATAAAAGATAAACCTGTGGCAGATGAACTAAAACGGGTGAAAGATTTAAATATGACGGGTCAAACAGAAGAACTGTTTGGTAAATGGCGTGAAGAATGGGATGAAATTGTATCAACAACCATTCCGAAAGCTGAAAAAGATTTAGCGCAAGCGCGAAAATTCGCCTCGCAATTCTCCTTCCGAAAAGCAAAGCATGCGATGAATGAATCCATAAGTGGTTTAGATGACGCTGATAATCGTATTACAGACATTTTAAATGAATTACAGCAATTGTTAGAAAGCCATGAAAAAAATAGCTCGGAAATTGAAGGGTTACGTGATACATATCGTAGTATGAAGAAGAGTGTTCTTGCTCATAGACATATGTATGGAGCAGCAGAGCAGAAAATCGAAGAGATGCTAGACGCTGAATCTGAGAAATTTAAAACCTTTGAAGAAGCAACAAATAATGGTGACTATTTAAAAGCGAGAGAAATTGTTATTAGTTTGGAAGAAGGTTTAGCAGATTTAGAAATCATTATTCACCAAATTCCAGATTTATTGGTAGAGTGTCAAGCGACGTTACCGGTTCAGTTGGAAGATTTATTACACGGACATAATGATATGGTAAGACAAGGTTATGTATTAGAGTATTTGGAAATTCCTAAAGAAGTTCGCGATATGAAGAAACAACTACAAATATGTTTAATGGATATACAGGAGCTTCACATAACAGAAGCGGCTGAAAAAGTAGAGAACTTAAAAACAAGTTTAGATAGCTTCTATGATCAACTAGAACAAGAAGTACATGCGAGACATTATGTGGAGCAAAAAACACTTTCTGTTTATGAAGACTTAGAAGAAATTCGCATTGAAACGATTGAGACAAAAGCAGAAACACAGCTCGTGAAACAAAGCTATCAGTTACAAGATAAGGACATTGAGTCTCAAAAAGTAATTGAAAAGCAAATGCACATTTTAATGAAACGTTTTGAAATGTTGCAATTACGGGTTGCGGAACAAGATATTGCCTTCTCTATTATTCGTGAGGAACTAGAAGAGATTTATGAGCAATGTGAAACATTAAAAGTACTTCATGCAGAATATAAAGAAATGCTGCAAACGATGCGCAAAGAAGAATTTGAAGCGCGTGAGAAGTTACAAGAAATGCGAAATACTATTTTCGAAACGAAACGCTTTATGCAAAAGTCGAATTTGCCAGGTCTTCCAGAGAGCATTATGGAAGATTTAAAAAGAGGACAAATGGCAATGCAAGCTGTATATGAGCAATTAGAAGTGAAGCCGTTAAATATGAATGCTGTAAATAGCAGTTTAGAAGAAGCTTACACAACTGTTAATGGTGTTGCTGAAATGACAGAAGAGTTAATTGGACAAGCGTATTTAGTTGAAAAATTAATTCAATACGGTAATCGTTACCGCAGTCATGATGAAAACCTTGCAGAGAGCTTAAATTATGCGGAGAAATTATTCCGTGAATATCAATACGATGCAGCTTTAGAACAAGCGGCTTCTGTACTAGAGCAACTTGAGCCTGGCGTTGTTCAAAAAATAGCTGAATATGTAGACAATGAACAAACCCTTTCATAAGGGTTTGTTTTTTTGTGTAATTTTGCAGGCGATGTTGCTATAATGAATAGCGGAATACAGTAAGGTTATTCGTTTTAAAATATAACGGAACCTTTGAGTAGTCTTAGCGTAATGACACGTATTTGTGATATGATTATATGATGTGACAGCGCTGAAAGGGGAAGAACGATGATCTATTTTGATAATAGTGCGACGACAAAGCCATATCCAGAAGCTCTTCAATCGTACGTAACGGTTGCGGGGAAATATTTTGGGAATCCTTCTTCTATTCATTCGCTTGGAGGAGAGGCAGAGCGTCTATTAACACAATCAAGAACAATTGCAGCGCAGCTTCTTCACGTTAAGCCTTCTGAAATTATTTTCACATCAGGTGGAACGGAAGGGAATAACCTTGCGATTAAAGGAATAGCGATGAGGAATCGTTCGCGCGGTAAACATATCATTACAACAAATATTGAACACGCGTCTGTGTTTGAAGCATATAAACAATTAGAAGATCTCGGTTTTGATGTAACATATTTACCGGTTAATGAGCATGGTGTTGTATCGGTAGAGGATGTAAAACGAGCGCTTCGTGAAGATACGATTCTTGTGTCAATTATTCACGTGAACAACGAGACTGGAGCAATTCAGCCTGTTGCTGAAATTGGAACGTTATTATCGAATTATCCGAAAATAAGATTCCATGTGGACCATGTACAAGGGATAGGAAAAGTACCGCTTAATTTATACGCTTCTCATATTGATCTTTGCTCAATATCTGGACATAAATTCCATAGTGTAAAAGGGACGGGTCTTCTTTATGTACGTGATGGCGTAAGGTTAGATCCAATTTTATCAGGTGGTCAACAAGAGCTGAAGTATCGCTCTGGTACAGAGAACTTACCTGGCATTGTAGCAATGGTGAAAGCACTTCGCATGACAATGGAGCAAGTGAAAGAAAAGGTAGCTCATTTGCAAAGTTTACAAGCAGAGCTTGTTCGTTTCTTTAAAGAGATGGAAGATGTAACGATTAATACGTCGCTTGCATATGCAGCACCGCACATTTTAAATGTATCATTTGTAGGTTTAAAACCAGAAGTGGTCGTTCATGCTTTAGAAGAGCACGGTGTATATGTATCAACGAAATCTGCTTGTTCTTCAAAAGCAAATGAAGTGAGCAGAGTGTTAGTGTCAATGGGAGTACCACATGCCGCTGCTGCAAGTGCTATCCGCATTAGTTTGGCACCAGAAAACACGATGGAAGAAGTAAAGCAATTTGAAGGTATTGTGAAAGAGACGATGCCAAAATTATATGAAGTGATGAGGTAAAGGAATATGATGACATATGAATATATTTTAGTTCGTTATGGAGAGATGACGACTAAAGGTAAGAACCGTTCTAAATTTGTAAGCACATTAAAAGATAACGTAAAGTTCAAACTGAAAAAATTCCCAAATATTAAAATCGATGCAACACATGATCGTATGTATATCCAATTAAATGGCGAAGATCATGAAGCGGTATCTGAAAGATTAAAAGATGTGTTTGGTATTCATAAGTTTAACTTAGCGATGAAAGTACCATCAGAATTAGAAGACATTAAAAAAGGTGCATTAGCAGCTTTCTTACAAGTAAAAGGCGATGTGAAAACATTTAAAATTACTGTACACCGTTCTTATAAGCATTTCCCAATGAGAACGATGGAATTATTACCTGAGATTGGTGGACATATTCTAGAAAATACAGAAGATATTACTGTAGATGTTCATAATCCAGATGTAAATGTACGCGTAGAAATTCGCAGCGGTTATAGCTACATTATGTGTGATGAGCGTATGGGAGCTGGTGGTTTACCAGTTGGCGTTGGCGGAAAAGTAATGGTACTTCTGTCTGGCGGTATTGATAGCCCAGTAGCAGCGTACTTAACGATGAAACGCGGCGTATCTGTGGAGGCAGTTCACTTCCATAGCCCACCTTTCACAAGTGAGCGCGCAAAACAAAAAGTAATCGATTTAGCACAAGAGTTAACGAAATACTGTAAACGTGTAACACTTCACCTTGTTCCATTTACAGAAGTGCAAAAAACGATTAATAAAGAAATCCCATCTAGCTATTCAATGACAGTTATGCGCCGTATGATGATGCGTATTATAGAGCGTATCGCAGAGGAGCGTAACGCACTAGCAATCACGACTGGTGAAAGTCTTGGACAAGTAGCAAGTCAAACGTTAGATAGTATGCATACGATTAACGAAGTAACAAACTATCCAATTATTCGTCCGCTTATTACGATGGATAAATTAGAGATTATTAAAATCGCTGAAGAAATCGGCACATATGATATTTCAATTCGTCCGTACGAAGATTGCTGTACAGTATTCACACCAGCAAGCCCAGCGACGAAGCCGAAGCGTGAAAAAGCGAATCGTTTTGAAGCGAAATACGATTTCACACCATTAATCGATGAAGCTGTAGCGAACAAAGAAACAATGGTATTACAAACGGTAGAAGTAGTGGCGGAAGAAGAAAAATTCGAAGAACTTTTCTAAAACCATAAATTACCATATGTAAACCGTGTATGAAGTCATGTTATTTATCACACTCTATACTCACAAGGAGGTGATATAACATGGCACGTAGCACAAATAAATTAGCGGTTCCTGGTGCTGAATCAGCATTAGACCAAATGAAATACGAAATCGCTCAAGAGTTTGGTGTTCAACTTGGAGCTGATGCAACAGCTCGCGCTAACGGTTCTGTTGGTGGTGAAATCACTAAACGTCTAGTTTCACTAGCTGAGCAACAATTAGGCGGTTACCAAAAATAATCCCATATGATGGCTTAGAAAGAGCGGGTTCTCCCGCTCTTTCTTTTTTATGTTGTGGCGCCATTTGTCGGTAAATTGATATATTTAATTTTTTGTTAATATATTCTAAGTTGTGTTCGATATATTCGACAGAACTAAAAAATTTGTCAAAAGATGAGGGTTCAAAATTGACAGAAAATTCTTTATTATATAAGGGAGGCATAAAGAAAAAGGAGGATGTTTATGAAGAGAGAGGAATTGTTGGCACCACCATCTTATAATTTAGTTTCTGAAATAGAGAAATATACAGGTGATAAAGAGAAGCTTGCTTTAATTTGGCAAGATGATAAAGGGAATCGCCGAGAAGTTACATACGCGGAGTTAATGAAAGGTGCAAATAAAATTGGAAACGCTTTTATAAAGAGTGGTCTGCAAAAAGGGGACAAGCTCCTCATTATGATGCCGCGTTTAATTGAAGCATACATGACGTATATCGCTGCGATTAAAGCAGGATTTGTCGTAATTCCGAGTTCGGAAATGTTACGCAAAAAGGATATCGAGTACCGCATTGGACATGGGGAAGTAAAAGCAATCGTAAGTTATGAGCCGTACATTGGACAGTTTGATGATATAGAAGAGATGGAATCCCTTCAAAAATTCGTTCTGAGCGAGCAGCCAGTAGATGGATGGATCAATTTAAAAACAGCGTTAGAAACAGAAAGTGACATGTTAGAAATGGCGAAGACAGATAAAGAAGATATGGTCTTTTTATCTTACACGTCAGGAACGACGGGAAATCCAAAAGGTGTTGTTCATACACATGCGTGGGCATACGCTCATTTACGTACGAGCGCTCCAAATTGGCTCGGAATTGAAGAGAATGATGTTGTGTGGGCAACAGCTAGTCCAGGCTGGCAGAAGTGGATTTGGAGCCCGTTTTTAGCAACTCTAGGCTCGGGGGCAACAGGATTTGTATACCACGGTAAGTTTGAACCAAAAACGTATTTAAATTTATTAGACGATAATAAGGTGAATGTGCTTTGTTGTACGCCGACTGAGTATAGATTAATGGCAAAAGTAGAAAATTTAAGTGAATACAATTTAGAAGCGTTACATAGCGCTGTATCCGCAGGTGAGCCGTTAAATAGAGAAGTCATTGAAACGTTCCAAAAGCACTTTCATATTACAGTAAGAGACGGCTATGGGCAAACGGAAAACACATTGCTTGTTGGTGTAATGAAAGGAATGGATAATAGACCAGGATCAATGGGGAAACCGACGCCGGGTAACCACGTTGATATTGTAAATGAGGAAGGTATTCCAGTGAAAGTAGGCGAAGTTGGTGATATTGCAGTTCACATTGAAACGCCGGCCCTCTTTAAACAATATTACAAAGACGATGAGCGTACAGCGATGCAATTCCGCGGTGATTATTATATTACAGGTGATAAAGCGAAAAAAGATGAAGACGGCTATTTCTGGTTTGAAGGGCGCGGTGATGATATTATTATTAGCTCTGGTTATACAATCGGGCCGTTTGAAGTAGAAGATGCGCTCGTAAAGCACCCTTACGTGAGAGAATGTGCGGTTGTCGCAAGTCCTGATGAAATTCGCGGAAGTGTCGTGAAGGCATTTATCGTATTAAGAGAGAATATAGAAAAGAACGAAGAAACATTAATTCCAATACTCCAACAACACGTCAAAGAACTTACTGCACCATATAAATACCCTCGCAAAATTGAATTTGTAGATGAACTACCAAAAACGATTTCTGGAAAAATCCGCCGTATTGAGCTTAGAAAACAAGAGATGGAGATTCCGTCAAAATAAATTTGAAAACAGTGAAGGAAATAGTTGAATGAAATGGCAAACAATGATAATATAAAAACGAACACAAGTTCGATTTTATAAATTGAAAAAAGAGGTGTCCGTATGATTTTAGGTATTAATCCGTACTTAGTTTTAGATGGTAGTGGGCAAGAAGCTGTACAGTTTTATAAAGAGGCGTTAGATGCAAAAGTGGAAGTCATGCAAACTTTTGGTGATATGCCTGAAAATCCAGAATACCCGGTTCCAGCTGAAGCGAAAGAACGCGTTTTACACGCTACTTTAAAAGTTGGTAATACGGATCTTATGATTTCTGATACATTCCCAGGTCAAGGGCATGCAATTGGATCTCAAGTAACAATCGCAATTCAAATTAGTAACGCAGAAAAAGCGAAAGAAGTATTCGATAAGTTACAAGAAGGTGGCGAAGTTATTATGCCCCTTCAAGAAATGTTCTGGAGCCCAGCATACGGACAAGTAAAAGATAAATTTAATATTGAATGGCAAGTTACAACGTCTACTACTGAACAAAAGTAATGTTTAGAAAAGCACCATGTTTTGAAATGGTGCTTTTTTTTATACAATAAAAAATAAAGGAGATGAAATATATGGGGGAAATTTGGTATGGTGGCAACATTTACACAATGAGAGAAGAAAATGAAAAAGTGGACGCTATTTATGTTGAAAACGGTATGATTGTTGATGTTGGAAGTAAAAAAGAGTTAGAAAACCGATATGCTGTGGCTAAATTGCGCGATTTAAAAGGCAAAACGATGATTCCAGGTCTCGTTGATAGCCATATGCATCTTATTGGTCACGGGGAGAGGTTACTTCGTTTAGATTTATCAAACTGCACATCTTATAGAGAAGTGCTGACTCTCGTTCGGAAGCGAGTAGAAGAAGCGCCGAAAGGTTCTTGGATTATCGGAGAGGGCTGGAACGAAAATAATTTTAAGGATACGAAAGATGTTCACGTGCGTGATTTAGATGAAATTTCGAAAGAACATCCCATTTTATTAAAGAGAGTTTGTCGCCATGTTACATGGGTGAACTCATACATACTGCAAGAAGCGAACATAACAGAAAAGGCAGAAGATCCAAAAGGCGGGAAAGTTGGACGGGACTCATTCAATAAATTAACAGGACTTTTATATGAACAAGGCCAAGAGTTAATCAAACATGTCCAGCCTGAAATTGATGAAGCCTACTTACAAAGTGCTTTGCAAACAGCAATTAAAGACTGCTGGCAATATGGACTCGTTGGCGGGCATACGGAAGATTTAAATTATTACGGTGGATTTAGAAAAACGCATAATGCGTTTTCTCATGTTATAAAAGAAATGCCATTTAAAGCACATTTACTCGTTCACCATGAAGTAGCACATGAACGAAAAGAATATGAAAATGAGCATTATATTGAGTTTGGGGCAATGAAAATTTTTTCTGACGGTTCTTTTGGCGGAAGAACAGCTTTATTAAGTGAACCGTATGAAGATGCGAGAGAAACAAATGGAGTTGCCATTTTCTCACGTGAAGAACTTGCGGAATTAGTGAAGAAAGCACGAGACTTACATATGCCAGTTGCGATTCATACTATCGGTGACTTATCGCTTGAATATGTCATTGATGCGCTTGAATTGTATCCGCCAGCAAAAGGATTACGCGACCGTATTATTCATTGTCAGCTAGCTCGTGAAGAGTTGATTGAAAGAATGAAAAACTTGCAAGCCATTATTGATATACAACCAGTCTTTGTTTCATCAGATTTTCCATCAGTCATTGAAAAACTAGGCGAGCACCGTCTTCGTTATGCGTATGCTTGGAAGACGTTACTGGAAGCGGGATTACACTGTAACGGGGGATCTGATGCTCCGATCGAGCAAGTAAATCCGTTTCTAGGCATATATAGCGCTGTTACACGTAGAAGTTTTATGGACGGTTTATGTTATATGCCAGAAGAAAGATTAACGGTATATGAGGCTGTTTCTTTATTTACAACAGGAAGTGCCTATGCAATCGGAAAAGAAGCGAAGCGAGGGCAAATTACAAAAGGATATGAGGCAGACTTTACAATATTAGACCGCGATATTTTTGAAATAGAGGCAGAGGAAATAAAAGAAGTACAAGCAGAGATGACAGTAATAGATGGCAAAGTCGTCTATAGAAAAGGTGCGTAAAAATATATGAGCGATTATCGGAATATATCGACCGTAACCTGAATTATATCAGCGATTATTGAAATATATCGACCGTAACCTGAATTATATCAGCGATTATTGAAATATATCGACCGTAACTCCAAATATATGAGCGATTATTAGAATATATCGACTTACCGACAAAAACTGACAAGAATATCGGCCGGATAGCGAGAGGTTGTTGCTCGCGCCAATCGGGGTAAATAAATAACCGTAGAATTATGGGCCACCATAATTCTACGGTTATTTTAATCTTATAAAAACGTTCTCTGTACTTTTTCCCAGAAAGAGTTGTTTTTTAATTTAACTGTTTTAATTTGTTTATCGCTTAAGCGTACAACAGCTTTTTCCACTTGCTTAATGCTAAGCGCTTCATTATCCATACCGATAACTGGATAATCGTTACCGTCTGGTCTTAGTTTTAAAGTTAATGTACGTTCGTGATTTAAAATGAACGGTGAACCAAGTGTACGGTATGTGTTGTTATTTAAAGATGCTAATTCACTTACTTGGAAGCAAGGGATAAGCGGGTCAACAACTGCACCACGTAACGATTTATTGTAAGCTGTACTTCCTGTTGGGGTAGAAACAACTAAACCGTCACCTCTAAATGTTTCGAAATATAAATTATCAACGTGAACATCTACAACGAACGTTTTAATAATGCTAGAACGTAATGAGAACTCATTTAAACAATGGAAAGATGTGCTACCATCTACATCTACCTCAATTGTTGGATATTTTCGCACTTCAATTTCATTTTTTGTAATTTCTTGAAGGGCTGTATCAACGTAATCAATATGGAAATCGCAGTAGAATGAAATTTCATCTTTCGTAGAAATCCCTGCGTATAAACAATCTTCCCTAAAACCAGTTTTACGAACGGCTTGTAAGAAAGTTGCATCATCTCCAACACTGACGATAGCGTTTGCATTTTTTGGATGATCTAATATGGTAAATCCATTCTCTTCTAAAATACGATAGATTGGTTTCATTTTTTCAACGAGCTTTGCTTTGTCATCACCATAAAAGAAAAATAAATTGCGACGATCTGCCATTATGTATCCCTCCACTGCAGTTAAATTTTCTATGCTTCGTGCTACATATCATTAGAGTCCGTTCCCTGACGATATGTTCAAATAATATATTTCGATATAAATTGTCAAAATACCTTTTTATTTTTAGAAAAATTTTTATATTCAATCTTATGAAACGCTGTTTAATGATGAATAAAGTTGTCGATAATGGGTACGGAGTGAAAGGATGATACGTATGAAGTGGCTCGTAATTGGAATAATAATTCTTCTCCTTTTTATTTTGTTTATACTATTGTCGAAAATAAAGCTTAAAGTGACATTTTTATATTCAGAAATGGAAAAGCAATGTTTGCTTCAAGTGAAAATATGGATGATTCGATATACATTTGATGTGTTGGAAAGAATTGAGAAACAGCAGAAGAAAACAGGACAAAAAATCGAAAAAGCTGAAGAGGACGGCGGACTAGACAATAAAATTATGGCACAACTTGATAGTATGGGAGAACTGATAAAAAAGCTGCAAGAAGTTCATACTATCGTTAAAGATTTTCTCAAACGAGTGAAAATCAATGGTTGGAAATGGCATACGCAAATTGGAGCAGGCGACGCAGCTAGTACTGGAATTGTCACCGGATATGCATGGGGGACAAAAGGAATGGCTGCTGGAGTTGTAGGACAATATATGCATATTGTCGACGTACCAGAATTTGAAATTACTCCTGTTTTTCAAGGGAAAGGATTTGCATCAAGATGTGAGTTAACAGCATCTTTTCGTATATTCCGTACTATAAAAACAGCGGTGAAATTATTCGTGTTTATGAGAAGACAAAGATCTGGTACGACAGAAAAATCTGTTCAAGCATAGGGGGGATATAGAATGGACCATCCAATTCAAGGTTTAATGACAACTGCAATGCAGCATTTAAAACAAATGACTGATGTAAATACAATTGTCGGCGATCCAATTAAAGCTGCTGATGGAAGTGTAATTCTTACCGTTTCAAAAGTTAGCTTCGGATTTGCGGCTGGTGGAAGTGAATTTGGTAAAATAGAACATTCAGGCCGCCATCCATTTGGCGGGGGAAGCGGTGGAGGAGTTTCTATTAATCCTGTTGCTTTTCTTGTTATAAATGGAGAAGGCGTAAAAGTGTTGCACTTAGATAAGCAAACACACGTCATCGATAAAATAATTGAATTAGCGCCACAAGCTGTTGATAAAGTGAAAGAAATGATGGATAAACGAAAAGAAGACGATCCTGAATTTCAAATTTAACGAATAAAGAAGCTGATCAATAGATTAGCTTCTTTAATTTTTTTGTAAATAAAGCGATTTTATTTGCATTATCGATAGGGACAAACTATCATTTACATTGTACATATTTTGTTTAAATAAGGGAGGATTTTCAAGTGGCAAACGTAACTTTTAAAGGTAACCCAATGACTTTAGTTGGAACAGAAGTTAAAGTTGGCGATCAAGCGCCAAACTTCCAAGTGTTAGCAAATGACTTATCTCCAGTAAGTTTAGAAACATACAAAGGTCAAGTGAAATTAATTAGTGTTGTACCTTCTATCGACACAGGTGTATGTGATGCACAAACACGTCGTTTTAACCAAGATGCAGCAGGTATTGAAAACGCGAAAGTATTAACGATTAGCGCTGACTTACCATTCGCTCAAAAACGTTGGTGTGCAGCAAACGGTTTAGAAAATGTTGTTACACTTTCTGACCACCGTGACCTTTCATTCGGTGAAGCTTACGGCTTAGTAATGAAAGAGCTTCGTTTACTTGCTCGTGCAGTATTCGTAGTAGATAGCAATGACAAAGTAGTTTACGTAGAATACGTAAGCGAAGGTACAAGCCATCCAAACTATGAAGCAGCATTAGAAGCAGCAAAAGCTGCAAAATAATGTGAACGAAGATGACCTCTTTGTAAGAGGTCGTCTTCTCTCATATATTGCTATATGGAATCGATATACGAGAGAAGACGTTACATCATACATCACTAAAAAGGGAGCTCTTAAAAAGAGGTCGCTTTTTCTTTTGGGAAAAAATCAGATTATGGTATGATATAAGTTATGTGTAAAAGAGAGAAGGAGGAATGTACGTGAGTCAGACAGTAGAAACTTTATTTTCTATTTTTGATTCTTCTGCGGTAGTTTTACGTAAAGAATTAGATGTAACATATTTAGAGGCGCTTGTAGAAACAGGGGATAACTTGTTTGAAGGAGCAATTTTACAAGAGGAATTATCAGAATCAGCAATTGAAAGGCTGAATCGTGAATATAGTACGTTTAATGAAGAAACATATAAAGGTGAAGAAATTCGTAAAGCATTTCAGTTAGCCATCTTAAAAGGAATGAAGGAAGGCGTACAAGCGAATCACGAAATGACGCCTGATGCAGTTGGTATGTTCATGAGTTACTTATTCCATAAATTTATGAAGGGTCAAAATGAAATTACTGTGTTAGACCCTGCAATTGGAACAGGTAACTTGATGACGACAGTTTTCAATAGTGCTCAAGAAAACGTTACGATGAGTGGATTTGGTGTAGAAGTGGACGAAGTGCTAATTAAACTTGCTTTAGTAAATGCGAATTTACAAAAGCATGCAATCGAATTCTTCCATCAAGATGGACTAGCACCGCTTTATATCGATCCAGTTGATGCAGTCGTTTCAGACTTACCGGTTGGTTACTATCCAAATGAAATCGGTGCAAGTGAATATAAGTTAAAAGCAGATGAAGGAATGTCATATGCCCACCACCTATTTATTGAACAAAGTGTGAAGCATACGAAAGAAGGCGGATACTTATTCTTCCTAGTACCCAACTTCATTTTTGAAAGTGATCAAGCACCGAAATTACATGCATTTATTAAAGAAACATGCTTTATTCAGGGGTTATTACAGCTACCTGTTTCCATGTTTAAAAACGAGAAAAATGCAAAAAGTATATTTGTTCTCCAAAAGAAAGGTCCTAGTGTAACGATGCCAAAACAGGCGTTATTAGTGGAGTTACCTAAATTCTCCAACATGAAGGCGATGGAGGACATTATGGACCAATTAAATACTTGGTTTGCAACGCATAAATAAGGCTAGGTATATGTAACAGGGTTAGTAATTCATGTAGTACAGTTTTATATGATATGTCATATTTTTAAATATATACAAGATTTAACTGAATTTTTTTGAAATCTGTAATATATTTTTTTTCTTGGTGTTACAATTTTTTCACTTGAAATATATGTCGTACGATGTTTAAATTAAAATCGTGAGTATAAAATTTACTAATGATGAAACGTTTTCATATTTAGTAAATTTGATCAGATAAAATCGAGCGGTTTGTGGAAACATCCACACAACTACCAAGAGAAAAAGGGGCGAAAGACTAGATGTCAAAAATCATCGCGATTAACGCAGGAAGCTCTTCCTTAAAATTCCAATTATTTGAAATGCCAAGTGAAACAGTATTAACAAAAGGTTTAGTAGAACGTATCGGTTTAGAAGATAGTATCTTCACTATTACTGTAGATGGCGAAAAACAAAAAGAAATTACAAACATTCCAGATCACGCAGTAGCAGTTAATATGCTTCTTAAAAAATTAACTGAAAACGGAATCGTTAAATCTCTAGATGAGATTGGCGGTATCGGTCACCGTGTTGTTCACGGCGGCGAAAAATTTGCTGACTCTGTTCTAATTACTGATGAAGTATTAGCTGATATCGAAGAATTAAGCGATTTAGCACCACTTCACAACCCAGCAAACGTTGTTGGTATTAAAGCATTCCAAGAAGTATTACCAAACGTACCAGCAGTAGCAGTATTCGATACAGCATTCCACCAAACAATGCCGGAATCTGCATTCCTATACAGCTTACCATATGAGTACTATGAAAAATTCGGTATCCGTAAATACGGTTTCCACGGAACTTCTCATAAATATGTAACTGAGCGTGCGGCTGAACTATTAGGTCGTCCACTTGAAAGCTTAAGCTTACTTTCTTGTCACTTAGGTAACGGTGCAAGTATCGCAGCAGTAGAAGGCGGTAAATCTATCGATACTTCTATGGGCTTCACTCCACTTGCTGGTGTAACAATGGGTACACGTTCTGGTAACATTGACCCTGCGTTAATTCCATACATCATGGAAAAAACAGGCCAAACAGTAGAAGAAGTAGTTAACGTATTAAACAAGAAGAGTGGTATGTTAGGTCTTACTGGTTACTCTAGTGACCTACGTGACATCATTGCGAAAGAAGAAGAAGGCGATCACCGTGCGAAAGTAGCACTTGATGTATTCGTAAGCCGTATCCACAAATACATCGGTTCTTACACTGCTCGTATGAAAGGTGTAGATGCAATCATCTTCACAGCTGGTGTAGGTGAAAACAGTGCGATTATTCGTGAACGCGTATTAGAAGGCCTTGAATACATGGGCGTATACTTCGATGCAAAACGCAATAACGTATTCGGTGAGGAAGCATTCATCAACTTCCCACATTCTCCAGTAAAAATTATTGTAATTCCAACTGACGAAGAAGTTATGATCGCTCGTGACGTACTACGTCTTGGAAACATCGGTTAATATATGAAAAGAAAGACGAGATCCTATAGGATTTCGTCTTTTTTCTTTTGGATATAGTTTAAAATTCCATCTGGATATAGTGCTTTTTTCTCCTGAATGAATGCTGTAATGGGAATCCACTTCGCATACGATACTGTTTGTTCATCTTGTATATTCAGTACTTCCATTCCATATAGTGACGTGTCTAATAAGCGTAAAGAATATAACTGAATGATTTCATGAGCAATTTCTCCATCAAGATGAAAGATGTTTTCTAAGCAACCTAAATAAGCAGTGATCTCCACTTCTGTATGAAGCTCTTCTTGAAATTCACGAATAACGGTATGTTCTGATTTTTCACCAAGTTCAATTGAACCGCCAAGAGGCCGGTAATATGTTTCATCGCCTGTATGATATTCTTGTACGAGAAGCCGCTCGTGATGTAAAGCAAGACCGAAAGCTTTTGCACGTGGATACATATACAATCACTCCTTATTTATCCCGCTTTAACGGGCAGTAAGACCCTCACCTCAAAATTCAGCGGAAGCAAAGAAGTTAGGTGGGGGTCGGGCTGTCCGTAAAAGTCCGATTGGTGAGGGCTGATTAAAGTTTCACTTTATTTTGTATAAGGATGATTATAATGTATTGCGTAATAAAAGTGTCGTGTATTTAAGAGTGTGGTCGAATTACGATGCCATTAAATAAGTCATTCCAAAATGTTTCATTGTACTGAAATACATCCATAATAGGACATTTTATAACGCAAATATTTTGCAATCCCCAATCTTCTTCCGTAACAGTTGGTACATCTTCAGGAATGAGTAATAGGACAGAGAATGTATGTGTAACGATTTGAGATAAAATGTGTTCCAAGGAACGTGCTTCTTCGTATGTTCCTCCAGTTCGAATAAATAATATGGATTGTGCTGTGTCAATTGTTGTTAGAAAACGATTAATTCGGTGCTCATAATTTAACTTAATTTCTGTATAAGAAGGCCAAGAAGTTGGTGTGTTTACATCTGTTTTAAAGTCGTGGCAGGAGTCGATTTCATATAGATTGTCCCGTAGTCTTAATTTCGCATCATCATCCCAAAATGAGATGAAGGATAAGTTTTCTAACTGTAAAAAACGGTCAAATCGATTTTGTAATAATATATTCACCTTTTCTAATGATGGGCTTAGCATAAAATCAATAACGCCAAAAAATGGTGATAATTTGAATTGATATAACGCCCAAGCAGGCCAGCAGTTTTGTCCTAAACTGAATACTGCATGATATTCTTTTTTTATATCGGATAGATTCATGTGATTTATCTCATCCTTTTTGTTAATATTTTATGTCACTAAAAGTGGTATGTGAATAAAGATAGACAAGCATATTTGCAAAGAATAAGCAGAAATATGTTACAATAGAAAAAAATCGAACGAGGTGGTTGTTACGATGCGATCGAAGCGAGAACAAGCCATTTTAGACAATATAAAAGAATGGGAATCGCAATTAGTTGAGCAAGAAGCGACTGATTTTCAAAAACTGTTTGATAAATGGGTACATAATACAATTGCGAAACTACCTGAGAAAAAACGAAAAGATTTCTTTACGAAAGCAGATGGATGGCTCTTTCATTTGCATGCATTGATTCAAAGTTCACAATCACAGTTAGAGGCGCGTAATCGTATTTTAGGAACATCGAGATTATTTGATGAATCGATTGAGCAACTAGAGGATTTAAAAGCATTATCTATCGATCAATTAACATACATAGCAGAGCAGCAAACAGCACACCATCGCCTATATTCATTCGTACAAGGCGGAGCAACGGGTGCTGGAGGTTTATTATTATTAACAGCTGATTTTCCGGTTATGATTGCGTTAAATGTGAAGGCTGTTCAACTTATTGCAACGTCATTTGGGCATGATGTGAACAAGCCTTATGAAATGATGCTTGCGTTAAAGGTATTTCATGCGTCATTACTACCAGGAAGACTTCAGCAATACGCATGGTACAATTTACTGCAAGAGCTAGAACAAGAAGATTCCTTCTTCTACGAAGGAGATGAAGCGGTGTTACAACCAGCTTCGACTGAAATTATTTTAAAACAAATTTTGAAAACATTTTCGATTTATGCTCTTCGTCGTAAATTATTCCAAGGTATTCCGGTGATTGGAATGGCAATCGGGTCTACAGTGAATTATCGTTTAACAAGAAACGTTACTGAATTTGCAAATAGATTTTATCAAGTGCGCCACATAGTCGAGAAGGAAAAAAGAGCATAAAAAAGCGAGAGGCCGAAACCTTTCGCTTTTTTAATTTGTTGCATGCTTTTTGGACATTGGAATAGATACTGGCTGCTTTTCTTCTGCTTTTTCTGTTTTTGGATAATAAATTAAATCCAATGTTTTTGCCTGTACGGCAATCGAAAGAATAGTAAAAGCAATTTCTGTCCAATTTAAATAATATAATGAAAGCGCAAGAACAATCGCGTCAAAGACGAAGAAAATTTGCCCAATTGTAAAACGTGTTTTTTTACTTAATACAATTGTTAAAATATCGTCTCCACCGGTTGCACCGCCAAATCGCAATATAAAACCGAGTCCAATACCAGCTAACGCACCGCCAACTACTGCAGCTATAAATAAATTGTTTGATAAATCGACCGTAAATGGAGAATAATTTTCCATAAGAGAATAAAATACTCCGAATGAAATTGAACCTAAGAATGAATAGCCAACCATTTTTCTACCTAACAATGAAGCGCATAGTAGAATAATTGGGATATCCATCATTACAGTTGAAATAGATGGTGAAATATCATAAAAATTTTGGATGAATAGTGCGATACCTACAAAGCCACCTTCTGTTAAGTGGTTTTGGAAGTGAATGTGATATAGCGCTGCTGCTAAAATAAATGAACCGATTAAAACCATAAAAACTTCTTTAATAATTTGTCGACTTTGGATGTTCCTCATCGTTATTCCTTCTTTCCGTAGTTAGTAGTCCTTTTTTGTGTTGTAAACTAACTACGAGCTCACATATAGCTTCAGTTAGTTTACGAAAAAACTAACTGAAGCTATATGTCGCTGAAGAAATAACGAATAATCCTCTCGTCCATCAATTCTCCCTACTTTCGTTTTAGTTTAAGTCTTAAAACGACTAAACAAAACGTGGAGTAGGATTCTTCATTTAGCAATCCTGCTCTTCTTTGTTTTGTTTAGCTAGTAACAATTAAGCCCTAAACAAAACGCTATGTGTAAGAAGAGTCTTTTTTTTGCCAAATTATCCTTCGGGCAATCATAATTTCCCCACTCTCGTATTTTTTTCGCTAGACTAAAGTATCTGAGCTGGAAAATACGCTACGTGTATGATTCGTCAATACGATGCCACATGCTCCTTCGAGCGATCATGATATCAAAATCCCTTCCTTCAAGATTTATATTATTATATCATACTTTCAAAAAATGTATGCGGATGGAAACCGACAATAAACGGAGGAAATCTACAAAAATTGTTATGTTTAAATATTTTTGTAGAAAAGCCTAAGTTATTTTGGAGAATTGGACCGTTTTTTTTTAGTTTGTCCAATAAGTAAGAAAAGAAGAGTTTCTATTCAGTTGTATTTTTATCTTTAAAAAACGCATCCCAGCTAATCACACTTAAAAAAGTTAAAGCGATAATAACGAAAGCGCGCATAAGTGTAAGGCCTCCTTTTGTACATAGTATATGAATCATTTACTTTATAATGTGTCATTTTTTTACAAGTTTTAACTATTATGAGAATATATTAATATAGATAGATGAAGAGGAGAGTGAGAATATGCTAAAAGACATGTTTAAAAGAAAAGAGTTAATATGCGTTTCATGTCAGAAAAAGATTCAATATGAAGAAGAGCTTGTTGCTTTTGTAAAGTTGCCGAAAGAAAGAAGTATATTAGTTGGTCCATTTGATGTGTGTTTGGCAAAAACAGCACAAGAAATATATTGTAAATCGTGTTACGACAAAAAAGCATGACCCAAAGTAATTGAGGGGCATGCTTTTTTTATTGGTGTGCTTTCCCCTCAGATACATTTTGAGTGAGTCGATACCAAAGCCAAAGGTCATTAATGATGGAAGCGAGATCGGCAATTTCTGAATTCAGTTTGCAAGAAATTTCGAAGTCTTCTTCGTTATTTAAATGATGCTGTTTTGCATTAATATAATGTTCGAGTTCTTTTATACGATCAGGAATCTTTCCGCGAACTTGTTCCCATTTTAATAAAATCGCATGTTGCATTTTTTCGGGGATATCTTCCCAGTCTTCTTGTAAATGCGGAATTTCAATTCCGAGATGTTCATCGTATAAGAAATACTTTTCCATAAGTTCACCCCCGTTTTCCTGCTTATATTGTACAAAAAAACAGAAAGAAGTTCGACGAAATTGTTTGAAAAAATTTGAAAATGACTCTTGATACATTTTGTAAAAGGTGTTAAAGTGTGAATTATTATAAAAGAAAATGAATATTTATTCTTTAGGGGGATGCAAAATGGAGAAGAAAAAAGTTGTATTAGCATATTCTGGAGGCCTTGATACTTCCGTTGCAATTAAATGGTTACAAGAGAAGAATTATGATATTATCGCGCTTTGTTTAGACTTAGGGGAAGGTAAAGACTTAGCATTTGTAAAAGAAAAGGCACTTTCAGTAGGTGCAATTAAATCATATATGATTGATGTTCAAGAAGAATTTGCAAACGAATATGCATTGATGGCGATGCAAGCACACACGTTATATGAAGGGAAATATCCTCTCGTTTCGGCGTTATCTCGTCCACTTATCGCAAAGAAATTAGTAGAGATTGCAGAACAAGAAGGAGCGACTGCAGTGGCACACGGATGTACAGGGAAAGGGAATGATCAAGTTCGTTTTGAAGTTTCTATTCAAGCGTTAAATCCTTACTTAGAAGTGATTGCGCCTGTACGTGAATGGAAATGGTCACGTGAAGAAGAAATTGCCTATGCAAAAGAAAACGATGTACCAATTCCGATTAATTTAGACAGCCCATTTTCAATCGATCAAAACTTATGGGGACGCAGTAATGAATGTGGCGTTTTAGAAGATCCATGGGCAGCACCGCCAGAAGATGCATATGAGATGACATTAGCATTAGAAGATACACCGAATAAACCAGAGTTTGTAGAAATCGGCTTTGAAGCAGGCGTACCGACGACTTTAAATGGTACTGCATACCCACTTTCAGAACTTATTAAAACGTTAAATGCACTTGCTGGAAAACATGGCGTTGGACGTATCGATCACGTAGAAAATCGTCTTGTCGGTATTAAATCGCGTGAAGTATACGAATGCCCAGCAGCAATGACATTAATTACGGCGCATAAAGAACTTGAAGATTTAACACTCGTAAAAGAAGTAGCACATTTTAAACCGATGATTGAGCAAAAAATAACAGAGCTTATTTATAACGGTTTATGGTTCTCGCCTTTAAAACAAGCGCTTCATGCTTTCTTACAAGAAACGCAAAAGAATGTAACAGGCATGGTGCGTGTGAAATTATTTAAAGGTCATGCAATTGTAGAAGGACGTAAATCTGAGTACTCTTTATACGATGAAAAATTAGCAACGTATACTGCTCAGGATGAATTTAATCATGATGCAGCAGTTGGATTCATTTCATTATTCGGTTTACCGACGAAAGTATACAGCCAAGTGAATCAAAAGAAGGTGGAAGCGTGAGCAAACTTTGGGGCGGACGTTTTACAGAAGAAGCGGAAGCGTGGGTTGAAGAGTTCGGGGCATCCATCTCCTTCGATCAACAATTAGTAAATCAAGATATAAACGGGAGTATTGCGCACGTAACGATGCTAGCAAAGCAAGGCATCGTTACGAAAGAAGAAGCAGAGAAAATAAAGATAGGTCTTCAATATTTATTAGAAGAAGCGAAACAAAATAAATTGCATTTTTCCGTTGAAGCGGAAGACATTCATTTAAATATCGAAAAGATGTTAATTGAAAAAATCGGTGAAGTAGGCGGGAAACTTCATACTGGCCGAAGTCGTAACGATCAAGTAGCGACAGATATGCACTTATATTTAAATGAAAAAGTAGAGCATATTATAAAAGCTACAAAACAATTGCAGACGGTTCTTGTTCATCAAGCAGAAAATAATATTGAGACGATTATGCCTGGTTATACGCACTTGCAGCGTGCCCAGCCAATTTCATTTGCGCATCATATTCTCGCTTATTTTTGGATGTTAGAGCGTGATGTGAATCGTTATGAAGATTCATTAAAGCGTATTAACATTTCACCATTAGGAGCAGGAGCGTTAGCTGGGACAACATTCCCGATTGACCGAGAATATAGTGCGGGGCTTCTTGGATTTAATGGAATCTATGAAAATAGTTTAGATGCAGTAAGCGATCGCGATTTCATATTGGAGTTCCTCAGTAACTCATCTATGCTTATGATGCACTTATCACGCTTTTGCGAAGAACTTATTTTATGGAGTAGCCAAGAGTTTCAATTTATTGAAATGAGCGATCAATACGCAACGGGAAGCAGCATTATGCCGCAAAAGAAAAATCCAGATATGGCGGAACTTATTCGTGGTAAAACAGGCAGAGTGTACGGTAATTTATTTAGCTTACTTACAGTAATGAAAGGATTGCCGCTCGCTTACAATAAAGACTTGCAAGAAGATAAAGAAGGAATGTTTGATACAGTAAAAACAGTAGAAGGATGCCTTCATATTATGGCAGGCATGCTAGAGACGATGACTGTAAACAAAGAAAAAATGGGGCAAGCTGTAACGCAAGATTTCTCTAATGCAACAGAAATTGCTGACTACTTAGCAAACAAAGGACTACCATTCCGTCAAGCTCATGAAATTGTTGGAAAGCTAGTGCTGCACTGTACACAAAAAGGAATTTATTTAGTAGATGTACCACTTGAAACGTATAAAGAAATGAGCTCGTTATTTGAAGAAGATTTGTATGAAGTGCTGTCACCATATGCAGCTGTAAAGCGTCGTAACAGTGCTGGGGGAACAGGATTTGAACAGATTGAAAAGGCTTTGGAGAAGGCGAAGGGATTAACGAAAGAAGTTATCAAGAATTGAGTTAAAAAGTACGCCAGTCTGTTAAAGTCTGGCGTACTTTCTTTTTTACTAGTATTTAAGTTATGATATAGTAAAAAAGAATAATTTAGGGGAAGTCTATGAAAAAAATAATATTTATCGTTTTACTGTTAATTAGCTTAAGTGCAAATGTTAAAGTGTTTCTCCTAGACAAATATATCTTTGTTGGTGAACAAGTAAAGCGAGAGGAAGCGATTCTTGCAACGATGTGGCACTTGCAAGAAAAAGGATATAAAGAAAGTGATATTTCGTACATAAAACCGGCCTTTTATAGTAAAATCGGTTCTTACGGTATGAATGTACAGTTTAAAGATGAACCAAACGAATCATATACATATAGAGTTTTGAAAGATGCGAAAACCAATAAAGTAACTGTACACCAAGATAGCAATGAGCCAGGTGGTATGGGCGGGAAGCATCAAGAGCTTAAATAAAGAAAGAAAAACGACTGATGGCATTCGCCTGCAGTCGTTTTCTTTTAATCATACTTATGTCGATCTTCCGTAATTCGAATATACTCAATATCCATTAAATCTCGCAGTAATGCACCATTACTTAGCTCAATTCCATGCGTTTCTCTAAAATGTGCGCGAATTGTATCTAACATTTCGATTTCTTTCCCATTCACATCTAAAATAATACGTTCAGAATCATCCATGTGGCACCCTCCTTTTTTAAACATATATATTTTGTCCATCTATTTCTAAAAAATGTATGTTAACCTAATGTTAGGAAATAAGAAAGGGATGGAAAATGAGACGTATTTATTTTATAGGGTTAATTTTGTATACGCTAATTGTATTGCACGTTGCATTCCCAAATATCTTTTCATTTGAGGATGTAGAAACAGTACATATCGGGATATTTATCTTTATTCTATTTGTAGTAGACTGCTGTATTTCGATATGGCTTTCGAAAAGAAAACATGTACAAGATAAAAAAGAAATGGAACGAAAAAAGAGAAAACGTTCATTTTGGATGATGACGTACTGTTTGTCTTTAGTGTTTACTGCTGTCTTTTTTAGTGAGCATATTCCAATAGAAAGATTAAATATTGGATTTGGAGCGTTCGTATTTGCATACTATTTTTTCATGCATTTTCTTCCTTATATGAAAGAAAAGCGAGGAGAAGAGGAAGATCCGCTTGTAGAAGAAGCGAGAGAACAAGAGCATAAGAGAATAGAAGAAGATATACAGAAACTTGGGGAACAAAAATGGTATTTGAAATCTAAAATTATATATGTTCTTTGCTTTATTACGCCGCCAATCGGTTATTTGTATGTATTCTGCCTTCGTAAAAAAATGACAGAAGATGCAAGGCAATCTTATTTAACAGTAGCTACGATTATGATGGCATTATGGTCTTTGAAGTTTCTTCCGCCTTATGTGTTGGCGATCGTTATTGTTGTTGTGGTTTGTTTTGTGTTTATAGTAAAGTATGTGAAATAAGTTGTAGTTATATAGACTACAGCTATATAATTATAATCGCAATAGTTTTATATAATGATATTAAAAAGGAGATGCGGTATGAGTTTAATTAAATTAGTAACTAAAGCAGCCGCTAAAGTTACAGCCGAAGTAGTGGGCGGTGCGATAGAAGCAGTAGGAGAAGTTACGAACAGTAATTTCATAAAGGATGTTGGAAAAGGTGTTAATAAAGCTACTGTGAAAACTGGGGAAATCGTTGGGAATCTTGCTGATGGGACGTATGATGCTATAGGTGGTCTTATTACAGATGATAAACAGCAAGCGAAGCGAGGATACGAAGAAATACTTGGAACAGTTCAAGATACAGCAACGACAATTGGAAAAGGGATTGTACATGTTTCGGAAAAGGGAGTTGAAACTGTACAAGCAATAAGAGAAGGAGATACTGATAAAGCAATAGAAGCAGGGAAAGAATTAGCTAAAGTTGCAGCTGTAGGCGTCTTCTCAGTTGGAGTTATTGATATAGTTGATGGTGTGGATGGAATCGCCGACGGAGTAGAAGGTGATAGTGTAGCACAAGCATCAGCTCCAGAAGTAATGGATGCAGAATATACAGCGGAGGAAAACCCGAATACGCATCATGTAACACCCCATGAAAGAGTTTTACCTGACGGGAGAACAATATGGGTAGATGGTGATGGCGATACGAGTGTACATACACAAGGTGGCTGGGAACAGCATAATCCAGATTACAGAATTCCAAAAGTATAAATGAAAATAGGGTAAATAAGAGAAGCCTCTTATTTACCCTATTTATTTTTATAAATTAAAGCTCACCTTGCTCCTCATCACCACGAACAACAAGGACATCGCATTTCGCATAGCGAATAATATGTTCAGAGACGCTACCAATTAGGAAACGCTCAACAGCATTTAAACCAGTTGCACCACACATAATTAAATCTACTTTATGATTTGGAGCGATTTCTTTTGAAATTTTTGATTTAGGATTACCAAATTCTAATACAGTTTCAATTTTTTCAAGGCCAGCTTCAAGCGCAGTTTTTTTGTAGTCTTCTAATAAGTCTTCTGCAAATAGATTTGCACGTTCAGCAATTGCACGGCTATAAGCTTCTAATGCTGAGTATGCTTTTACATCAACGATATGAGCAATAGTTAATGTTGCATTGTTGCGTTTTGCGACTTGAATTGCTTTTTTAAAGGCTTTTTCTGCTTCTTTAGAACCATCCACCGCGATTAAAATATTTGTATATGTATTATTCATAGTAAATTCCTCCCAATCATTTTTATTACCGTTTACAACTTTATTATAAAACAAATTTTGGTAATGTGCTTGCCAGAAACGTTACAGAATTTCGAAAACTCTGTTTTGATTCATTTTAGTTGTAATTGGTGCGAGAACTTGTTACATATGAACTATAGCAATTTAAAAGGGGGCCGTTTTGTGAGACACGCGCTCATTACAGCCGGTACGAAAGGTTTAGGAAAGCAAGTAACAGAAAAATTATTGGCTAAAGGCTATTCAGTAACAGTAACATATCATAGCGATATCACGGCTATGGAAAAGATGAAAGAAACATATAAAAATATGGAAGAGCGTCTACAATTCGTGCAAGCGGATGTCACGAAAAAGGAAGATTTACATAAAATAGTAGAAGAAGCGATAAGCCGTTTTGGCAAAATCGATTTCTTAATTAATAATGCTGGTCCATATGTATTTGAACGAAAAAAGTTAGTCGATTATGAAGAAGATGAATGGAATGAAATGATTCAGGGTAATTTAACAGCGGTGTTTCATTTGTTGAAACTTGTCGTTCCGATTATGAGAAAACAGAACTTTGGCCGTATTATTAATTACGGATTTCAAGGGGCGGATAGCGCACCGGGATGGATTTATCGTTCAGCTTTTGCCGCAGCGAAAGTAGGACTTGTTTCATTAACGAAAACAGTGGCTTACGAAGAAGCTGAATATGGTATTACTGCAAACATGGTATGTCCTGGTGATATTATTGGTGAAATGAAAGAAGCGACGATTCAAGAAGCACGTCAGTTGAAAGAACGTAACACACCAGTTGGTAGATCTGGAACAGGTGAAGATATTGCAAGAACGATTTCGTTTTTATGTGAGGACGATTCCGATATGATTACCGGTACAATTATTGAAGTGACTGGTGCAGTTGATGTTATTCATAGACATCGATAGAGAAAAATAAAGAGAAGTTTCGAATAATTGGACAGTTTATCCTTTATGCAAAGAGGTGCGGATAATACTGTCCTTTAATATAAAATTAAATCTATCGGAAAACTTGTATTATTTTTTGTCAAATATTGAGATATTATGTTAAAATATAAGAGCGTAGAAAGCGCTTTAAAAAATGATTCAGGGGTCATTTCATAACTCAAGGGGGAACTAATAATGCGTATCGGTATTCCAACAGAAATTAAAAACAATGAAAACCGCGTGGCAATGACGCCAGCGGGAGCAGTACATTTAGTACAAAATGGTCATGAAGTTTTTGTTCAAAAAGGAGCAGGTTTAGGATCTGGCTTTACGGATGAAGAATACGTACAAGCTGGTGCGAAACTTGTTGAAACTGCTGAAGAAGCATGGAATCAAGATATGGTTATGAAGGTAAAAGAGCCAGTAGCAAGTGAATACGGTTATTTCCGTGAAGGTTTAATTTTATTCACATACTTACACTTAGCTCCAGAACCAGAATTAACGAAAGCATTAATTGATAACAAAGTTGTATCAATTGCATACGAAACAGTACAATTAGACAATCGTTCATTACCATTACTTGCACCTATGAGTGAAGTAGCAGGTCGTATGTCTGCACAAATCGGTGCACAATTCCTTGAGAAAAACAAGGGTGGTAAAGGTATTTTACTTGCAGGCGTTCCAGGGGTAAAACGCGGCAAAGTAACAATTATCGGCGGTGGTCAAGCTGGTACAAACGCAGCGAAGATTGCAGTAGGTTTAGGTGCAGATGTAACAATCATCGACTTAAGTGCAGAACGTCTTCGTCAACTAGATGACATTTTCGGTAACCAAGTAAAAACGTTAATGTCTAATCCATACAACATCGCAGAAGCTGTAAAAGAATCTGATCTTGTTATTGGTGCAGTATTAATTCCAGGTGCAAAAGCGCCAAAACTTGTAACAGAAGAAATGATTCAATCAATGGAACCAGGTTCTGTCGTTGTAGATATCGCGATTGACCAAGGTGGTATTTTTGAAACAACTGACCGTATTACAACTCATGACAACCCAACTTACGAAAAACATGGTGTTGTTCATTATGCAGTTGCTAATATGCCAGGTGCGGTTCCACGTACATCAACTCTTGCATTAACAAATGTAACAGTACCATATGCAGTACAAATTGCGAACAAAGGCTACAAAGATGCTTGCTTAGGCAACACTGCATTACTAAAAGGTATTAACACATTAGATGGATACGTAACATTCGAAGCAGTTGCAGAAGCTCACGGTTTACAATACGCTGATGCGAAAGAGCTTCTTGAAAAAGCTCCTGCTTTATCATAATAGAAATACATGTAAGCCCCTCCTTTCGTAATGAAGTGAACCCGAATAGTGGCACATGAAAAAAACACCTCCTGAATTCGCATACTAAGTATGCAAATTCAATGGAGG